>JBMOHX010000358.1:0-4130 GCA_049317625.1 Phycisphaerales bacterium | reverse complement strand
TCCGAAGCCCGGCCTCCTCGGCATCGCTTCGACGCAGCGCGAAGTCTCCCGTGTCGACGCTTACGGCACCGATGCCTCCGCCCTCCCCGTCAAGATCGAAGTGCGCCGGTACGCGGAGCCCGCGGGCACACCGGACCGGAAGCTGGAACAACTCCTGTATCTCGAAGGCGGCCACGTCATTGCCGACGTCGCCGCGTCGACCCTCGAAGTCCCAGTCGCTGGCAAACTTCTCACCGTGGACCGCCGGGGCTCGGCTCCGCCCAATGCCGACAGCACGGTTTCAGACGATGCCCGGGGAGACGCCCTGTTCCGCTGGACCGGCCGCCTGCTCATGGACCGCGCCCGAGGCGAGATCACCATGTCGGACACCGTTCGCCTCGACCACCGCCGCCTGAGCGACGGAACGCGCGTCGAACTCGAATGCAACCAGCTCACCGCGCGGGTTCGCGCGCAGGGCGCGATCGAGGACCAGAGCGGATCGGGGCAGCTCGAACGCGCGGTGGCGCAAGGCCGCGTCTGGATGCGGGCCCAGGGCCGCGAACTCACCGCGGGCGAGGTCGCCTACGACGCCCCGGCCTCCCTGGTCACCGCCTCGGGCGAACCGGGCCAGACCGTCAGCCTCATCGATCTCAAGAGCGGCTCGCCCTTCTCGGCGAAGTGGCTCAGTTGGAACATCGCGACAGACCGATTCGAAGCCCTTCAGACGCAGCCCATCATCGTGCCGCGGTAAACGTTCAGCTCCCGCCGAAGCCCGACCCGGCCTCTCCCACCTTGCCGATCGCCAGCGTGTTGGTCGCTTTCGCGCGGCCCAGCGGCCGCCCCGCGAGCAGAACGATCGGGTCGCCCTGCTTCACGAGCCCGCGCTTCACGAGCTCACGATCGACCATCGCGTTCCAATCGGTCAGCATGCCCGACGCCGGCGGTTCACTCAGCACCGGGATCACACCCCGCAGCAGGGCCATCCGACGCGCGGTCTGCACCGACGACGTAAACGCAAGGATCGGCACGTGGAAGTTGTTCTGGCTGAGGTAACGCGCCGTGCCACCGTTCTGAGACCAGCACGCCACCGCCGTCGCGCCCATGTCCCTCGCTACTTCCCACGCGCCGTGCGCGAGCGCGGCCGTGGCTCGGTGCCCGGCGTTGAGGCGGAGCGGAGCGCCTGAGTTCCCCGGCAGTTCCTTCATCCGGGTTTCCGCCGCGGCGACAATTCGCGACATCGTCTCCACCACCAGCACCGGGTGCTTGCCGGTCGCCGTCTCCGCCGAGAGCATCACCGCATCGGCACCGTCGAAGATCGCGTTCGCGACGTCGCTCGCCTCCGCACGCGTGGGCGAGGAGTTCTCGATCATCGTCTCGAGCATCTGCGTCGCAACGATGCACGGCTTCCCGTACTCGTTCGACGCCGCGATGATCTGCTTCTGCACCACCGGCACGCGCGCGATGTCCATCTCGACGCCCAGGTCCCCGCGGGCCACCATGATCGCGTCGGAGGCCTCGACGATCGACGCCAGGTTCGCCACCGCTTGCGGCATCTCGATCTTGGACACCACCGGGATCCACGCGCCCGGCACCATCTCCTCGACACGCTTCTTCAGCAGGTATATCTCGTCCGCCGTCCTCACAAACGAAAGCGCGAGGTAGTCCATGTCCTGCTTGGCCGCCCACTCCGCGCACTCCCAGTCGCGGTCGGTGATCGCCGGCGCCGTCAGACTGCTCTGCGGAACGTTGATGCCCTTCCCCGAGGTGATCAGCCCCCCCACCACCACCCGGCAGCGGAGCTCGTCCTCGCCGTCCCGCGAGATCGCGAGCATGCGGATCACGCCGTCGTTGATCAGCACCTTGTGCCCGGGCAGCACTTCCTCAACAAGCTTCTTGTACGTCAGCGAGAGCACCGCCTCGGGCCCCGATGGCCCCTGACGGACAGAGCACACGTCCGCCGCGCGGCTCAGCACCACGTCCTGCCCCGGCACCACCTCGATCGACCCGCCGCCCGAGGCGCTCGCGGTCCCCACCCCCGCGGGAATCTTCCCCACGCGGATCTTCGGGCCCTGCAAGTCACCCAGGCACGACACGAAGACGCCCATCTCCGCGGCAACACTCCGCACCGTCGCCAGCCGCTCCCCGTGCTTGGCAAGGTCGCCGTGCGAGAAGTTGAAACGGAAAACGCCTACCCCGGCCTCGATCAGGCGCCTGACCTGCTCGCGCGAGTCGCTCGCCGGACCGATCGTGGCGACGATCTTCGCGAAGTTTGGAATCGGATGCGTTTCCGGCATGGCTCCCCCTAATGGCTGCCCGAGAAGCGACCGGGCCCGCGCCCGCCGCACCCGTTATTTCGGCCTGTTCGACCGCTCGATTTCGACGATCCGCGCGTAGTTTCGACGAAAGAAGTCCAGATACGCGGCCTCTGCGCGTTGCTGCGCCCCCAGGGCCTTCCAACTGTCCTTGACCGCCGTGTAGGTCTCCGTCGTAAAGGGGGTCTGCTTCCCCTCCACCTCGGTGGTCGGCCACGCGTAAAACAGCCCTTCCATCTCGGCCAGTGCGGCCGGCGAGAAACCCCCGGCCCGCCTCGCGCGGTTGAGGGCAGCCCAGGCTTCGCGCTGCTCATGGGCCGAATCCACCGCGAACGCCCCCATCATCACCGGGATGGCCGATCTCCACCCAGCCGACTTCACGTCCGTCGCGACGTCGAACGGGTTCACCTTGTCGATCAACGCTTCGGCGTACCGCTCGTACATCACCCGCCGGATCGGCATCCGCCGCAACTCGGCGTGACGCGGTCCCATCGGCTCGCCCGTCTCGCCAGCCGGGTTCTTCGCGCCCAGCGGGTTGGAAACCTTGTAGAACTGCCAGAGCGCCTGGGCTTCGTCGGTCAGCGCAAACTCCACGAACCGCTTCGAGAGCTCCGGATGCGGCGCACCCCGCAGCACACTCACGGGGTCCGCATCGATGTACGTCGCCCCCTTCGGGTCGATGTACCCCACGCGGCTGCTCTCGGCCGCCTCGCCGATCAGCACGATCGCCTGGCTCTGTCCGCGTCCGTAGAAATCAATCGCCAGCCCCGCCGCCGCCTCGCCCTGCGCCACGTCGAGCGGCGTCTTCGGCGAGGAGTTCGTAAAGCTCCGGGTGTTCGCGCACATCTCCCGCAGCAGCTTCCACCCGCGCTCCCACCCGTAGAAGTTCAGAATCCCCTCGAAGGCCGTCGTCACCGAGCCGCTCTGCCGCGGGTCCGCCAGCGTCACCTCGCCGATCAACGCCGGGTTCGCGAGGTCATCGAAGTTCTTCGGGTACGGGTCCTCGATCCCAGGGAAGATCCGCCGGAACGCGTCCTTGTTGTACACGATCCCAAACCCCGAAAGCGCCGTCCCGAGCCAGTACTGGTCGGGGTCGTACAGCTTCCCGGATCCAACCTTGTTCTCGCCGTACCACGCGTCGAGCGAGGGCTGATCGAACCCGAGCGGTTGCGACAGCGGCAGCCCGCGCTCCTCCCCGCCCACCTTGACCTTGATCCCCTTCTTCAGCCGTCCGTGCTCGTAGGTCCCGCCGCCGAACATGATGTCCGTCGAGACCGTCCCCGGCTCCACAACCGGGTTCTTCGGATCAGCGAAGCTCACGCGCCCCGCGCTCGCCGCCGCGTAGTACTGCGCCTCCAACTGCTTCATGATCTCCGACGTTCCGCCCGGCTGCCGCCAGTCGATCCTGACGTGCGTCGCGTGCTTGCGCACATGCCAGCGATCAAACGCCTCCGAGAACTCCTGCCTGATCTGCGGCACATGCGGCGTGACCACGATCAGCGTCGGAACATCCGCTCCCGCGGTGCTCCGCTCCGCGGCGGGCCGCATCGCGAACGGAACCCCGAGGATCGCCGCGAACAAGACGAAGATGATCATCCGGCCTGCGTTCATCGCCCCAAGCGTACGCGGTACCCTTCGTCATGACGCAACCGCCTCCGACAACTCCCCGGGTCGCCCTCGTCACCGGCGCGGGCTCGGGCATCGGTCGCGCAGTCGCTCTTGCGCTCTCTCACGCCGGGTACACGGTCGCGCTCTCGGGCCGAAGAGAGCAAACACTGCGCGACACCGCGGCCCTGCTCCCCGGCCCTGGCGGCTTCGATCGCTGCGTTTAGTGCGAGC
>JBMOHX010000357.1:0-4157 GCA_049317625.1 Phycisphaerales bacterium | reverse complement strand
GCTCCGACTTCCTCGATGTCGAACACGCTCACCATGCCCAGCGCGGCGAGCTTGTCGGTCATCTGCTCCGTCAGGCCCGGCACGCTCTGCACCGTCGAGTACATCGTCTCCACGCCCTTGGTGAACTCCTCGGGCGTCAAGATGTCGATGTCCCAACCCGTGAGCCGCGCCGCCAGTCGCACGTTCTGGCCACGCTTGCCGATCGCCAGGCTGAGCTGGTCGTCACGCACCACCACGGTGGCGCGGCCGAGCTCGAAGCACAGGCTGATCTCGGAGACTTCCGCCGGCTTCAGCGAGTTCTGGATCAGGATCTGCGACGACTCGTTCCACCGCACGATGTCGATCTTCTCGCCGTTGAGCTCGTCCACGATGTTCTTGATGCGGCTGCCCCGAACACCCACGCACGCGCCGACCGCGTCGACCTTGCTGTCGATCGAACTCACCGCGATCTTCGTGCGATAGCCGGGCTCACGCGCCATCGCCTTGATCTCGATGATCTTCTCGGCAACCTCGGGAACCTCAACCTCGAACAGACGCTTGATGAAATCCTGATGCCCGCGGCTCAGCACGATCTTCACCTGGCTGCCCGCGTCGCGGACGTCGAGGATCATGCACCGCACGCGGTCGCCGGGGGCGAACTGCTCGCCCGGGATCTGCTCGCCCCGCGGCATAAACGCCTCGGCCCGGTCGACGCTCACCACCAACGCCCCGCCCTCATACCGCTGCGCGATACCGGTCACGATCTCGCCGATCCGCTTGCTGAACTCTTCCAGAATGCTCGAACGCTCGTCGTCGCGGAACTTCTGGATCATCACCTGCTTGAACGTTTGCGCAGCGATGCGGCCGAAGGCCTCGGGCGGCATCTGAAGGGGCTCTCCGTGACGGGACAACTCGAGCTTGCCGGAGATGGGATCCAGACGACACTGAAACTCTTCGACGTCCAGCGTGTTGAAGTACTTCCTCGCCGCGGAAACCATCGCCTGTTCGAGGTCGCGGATGAGAATCGAGCGGTCGATGTTCCTGTCGCGGGAGATCGAGTCGAGAATCCGCATCATCTCTTGAGTGTTCATGTCGCCGAGCCTTCCCCTGACTTGTCTAGTTGTCGAGTTGTCCTGCAAAAACACAAGAGCCACAAGCACTCCGCTCGTGGCCCGTTCCACACCACCCCGGTCCGTCCGGGGCAAAGCCGGTGTCCCCTCAACCCAGTGGCGCACCCCCGTCGGTGGGCGGCACCTGGGCCGAGCGACCCGCACGACGCCTTCCATCGGGAAGGCGCCAGCCGAGTCTCAGACAGTTACCGGGCATGGCGTTGAACCACGAGCATCGGTCGTCACTCCTTGGCCGTTGCACGGACGAACGCGTCCGAGCGACGGCCCCGAGATCCACCTGAACTGTATGGAGTTTGCAAGGACCGATCAATCGCGTCCCGGAATCTGCCCGAACCAGGGCAAACGCTTGGCGGCATCCCGCCTAGAGCCGGTCGTCCGGCGTGCTCGGCCGGATGACCTTGAGCGCCCGTTTGCCCCGGAACTGACCGATGTTCGCGACGAACTTCCGCTCCCCTTCGACGCAAACCACGGCGGGCTTACTCGCGGGTTTCTCGGTGACAATCAGGTCGCCCACCGCCAGGTGCAGCAGGTCCTTCACGGTGATCGTTGTTTCGGCGAGAATCCCGGCTACGCGGAGCGGCGCGCTCGCCAGGCTGCTCGTGATCCTGCTCTCGGATTCCTTCGAACGCTGGTGCTTCGACGACGCGAACCACGATTGGTTCGAGAGCTGCTCCATCACCGGCTCGATGACGTTGTAGGGGATGCACAGGTTCATCGTGCCCGCTCTGGTCGTGAGCTTGAGCTCGAACCCGATCACCACCACGACCTCGTTCGGCGGCACGATCTGCACGAGCTGCGGGTTGCTCTCCGTCGCAGACACCGCGAACTGCAGCTGACGCACGTTGCTCCACGCCTCCGAGAGCGCGCTCAGCCCGCGGGTCGTCACGTTGCTGATCAGCCGCGACTCGATCAGCGTCATCGGCCGCTGCGGAATGAACAAATCCTGCGTGTTCCCGCCGAGCAGGCGATCGATGATCGGGTAGATGATCAGCGGCGAGATTTCGAGGCACATCTGCCCCTCGAGCCCCTCGGCGCTTACGAGGTTGAAGCTCGTCGGATTCGGGAGCCCGGAGGTGAACTCCGAGTAGGTCATCTGCTCGCACGAAGCGACCTTCACTTCCACGATCGTCCGCAGGAATCCGCTCAGAGACGCGCCGAAGTTCCTCGCAAAACCCTCGTGCAGCGTCTGGAGCGCACGCATCTGGTCTTTACTGACCCGCTCCGGACGCTTGAAGTCGTACTGGCGGATCTCAACCGACTCCGGATCGCGGTTGAAGCGGCTGAAGATCTGGGCGTCGTTGGGACGCTCTTCGGTCTCGCCGGTGGCGGCCGCGGCGAGGAGGGCGTCGACCGCAGATTGATCAAGAACGTCGGCCATGGTGGTGCCCGCGACTCCGTCGCTCGTTCCCCGACTCCGCGGATCCGTCCGCGCTGTGTCCGTAACAACGTCTCCTTTCGGACCGAAACCCCGAGGACCTTGAATACCGCCCCCCGGTCGGGCCGCCGGTTCGGTTTATATCAGGTCGTGGAACCCCGCACCCTCTCCGGCATCGAACCAGCGGGCCCGGATCGCGTACGGTTCTTGCTCAACCCCCGAGACTCCACCGCATGGTCAATCGAACCCTCATGATCGTCGCTCTGATCGCCGGCCTTTTCGCGGCGTTCGTTCCATCGGCGATCGCCCAACCCGATCCCGTCGCCGTTTCCATCAAAGCGGATTCGACCGCGGTCCCCGCGGGGGTCGGCTGGTGCTGGCTGTCGTGGTCGACCATGATCCGGGGTGGCACACCAACCTGAATAAGCCCAAGACCCCCCCATCTTGGGCGGCCGCCGGGTTCACACCTTGGCCGACCGATCTCACGTTCACGCCCCCGAGCTGGGCGACCGCGCGGCCCGTGCAGTGGCCCAAGGGGCATTCCATCAAGGCCGATCTCGCGGCGACCGGAATCCCCGAGCCTTTCGAGGTGTACGAGGGCCGGGTCGTCGTGTACATCCCCATCGACATCGGGGCCACGGCACCCCTCGGGCCCGCGAAGTTCGGAGCGCAGTTGGAGTATCAGGCCTGCGAAGAGGCCTGCCTCGCGCCCACGAGCAAGGCCGTGAAGTGCGAAGTGACCATCGTCGAGCAGGGAACGACACCGACGAAAGCAACCGATCAGGCAGACTTCGCGGGGTTCGATCCCTCGGTCTTCAACACCGTCACCCCGCCCACCTCGTCAGAGCCGGACACGTCCGCCTCTGACGCGAGCTTCTTCCGCACATCGGTCTTCGGCTGGGACATCCAGTTCGGGATCAGTGGCATCGGCGGGCGCATCTTGCTCCTGCTGGCCCCGGCGTTCGGCGGGCTCATCCTGAACCTCACGCCCTGCGTGCTCCCCGTGATCCCGATCAAGATCATGAGCCTGCAGCAGACGGCCAAGTCCCCCAAGCGATCGCTCTTCCTCGGCATGATCATGGCGCTGGGGCTCGTGTCCTTCTGGATGGTGATCGGCGCCGTGATCGGCACGAGCACGTCGTTCAAGGCGGCCTCTCAGCTCATCGCCGTGTGGTGGTTCACAGTGGGTATCGGTTTCTTCGTTGGCATCATGGGCGTGGGGATGATGGGGGCGTTCACCATCAATCTGCCGCAGTGGATCTACTCCGTCGACGCGAACCACGAGAGCGCCAAGGGCTCCTTTACGTACGGCGTGCTGACCGCGATCCTCGCGCTGCCGTGCGTTGCGCCCTTCGCCGGAACCGCGATGGCGATCGCGTCCACCCAGGGCCCGTTGCTCGCCGTCGCGATCTTCTCCTCCATCGGCGTGGGCATGGCGATCCCGTACATGGTGCTCGCCGCGAAGCCGCAATGGGTGAGCTTTGTGCCCAGCGCCGGGCCCGCATCCGACCTGTTGAAGCAAGTGATGGGCCTGCTGATGATCGCGGCGGCGGTGTTCTTCGTCGGGACCGGCACGATCAGCCTCGTCTCCGAGCGCCCCTACCTCGCGCAGCAGCTTCACTGGTGGGTGATCGCCGCGATCCTGGTGGTGTCGGCGATCTGGCTCGTCCGCA
>JBMOHX010000356.1:0-4199 GCA_049317625.1 Phycisphaerales bacterium | reverse complement strand
GACCCACGGCAACAAAGGATGTCCATGCCGAAACTCCTCTCCGCGTTGCTCGCGACCACCCTCCTCGGTCCAACAACGCGCGCGCAGCCAGAGCCGCCGATCCTCAAGGCCAGCTCACGCACCGTGCAAATCATGGACGGCGGAAAGCCCATGAGGGGCGAATGGCTGCTCGACCCATCGGTGGAACTCGACGTCTACGACGCCTTTCGGGCCGACCAACCCAAGACGGTCACCGTCACTACCGATATCGACTCGAAGTCGTTCGAGGTGGAGCCCGGCCACGTCTACGACTTCGTCATCCTGCTCAACGGCAAGGACGAGTGCAAGACACGCATCTCGACGATGACGCAGAGCTACACGCGAGCCGCGACGGCGAATGCGACCGGCCCGGTCACGATCCCGATCACGATCCAGAAGGGCAAACTCCACCTGAGCGGCCGGATCAACGGCTCGCAGCCCCTCGATCTGATATTCGACACCGGCGCCGATACATGCGCGATGTATCCATCGGCCAGGTCGAAGGGGGCCGCGATGACCTTCGATGGGACAGTGAAGAACGCGGGCAGCGGCGGCATCACGGTGCGGCAGATCAGCAGGGACAATCGGCTCGACATCGCAGACGTGCACTGGACCCATGAGCCGTTCATTTTCATTGAGAAACAGGCCGATGACGCGGACGGGATCATCGGCTACCCGGTGTTCGAGAGCCGGATCGTCGAGTTCGACTACGACCGCATGCTCCTGGTCGTTCACGATTCCATCCCCGCTCACGCGGCGGGATTCACCCGGACCGCGATGCCCTATGCTGGCACCCTGACCGCCGTTGAGGTGCTGATGACGAGCGGTGAAAGCACCTGGCGTGGCCCGTTCATTCTCGACACCGCGGGCAACGGCACGATGCTCGTGAACCAGGCATTCGCAACCGCACACGACATGCACAGCGTGCTGCGCAAGGTCGGAACATCCGTCTCTCGTGGCCTGGGAAGCGGGTCGATCCACAGCAACCAGCTCATGTTGCCGCGACTGCAACTGGCTGGCCACGCGCTCACCGACGTGCCCATCAACGTAGAAGTGCCGTCCGAGGGCAACAAAGCCCCACCCGGCGGCGTGCTGTGCATGGACGTCCTTGCGCGATTCAACACGATACTCGACTACCCGAGCAACCAGGCCTACTTCAAACCCAACGCGCGATTCGCCGAACCATTCAGAGTTCGAGGCTCGGGGCCACCCCTCGTGCTGATCTGTGCGGTTGCGGGCGGCGCAATGCTGCTGGCGGCCTGGGCGATTGTGCATCGCGCCAAGGCAAAGCGTGCATCGAGCCTTGCCAACCGGTCGGCAGTTCCCAAGTCTTGATCGACGCCCACGCTCGCTCGATGGTTGGCATCGCTCAACGCCAGCCCGCTCCTGACTATGACAACCCGCCCGAGTTTCTACGCCCGGTTCAAGGCGGGCAGCGGCGGGAAGAGGGAAGTCTGCCCGCGCCATCGAACGCCCCGTCGTGGGCGATCCCACGCTGTACCAGATGACACCCTCACTTTTGGGCACCCGGTCGCCCACGGTCGAGCCCGCTAGTCTCCGAAGCGCTCCCGCCGGCGCCGACCTGCACGTCCGTGCCGCGATGCACCCTGAAGTTCAAGCGGTCTGTTCCCCGCACCCCACAGCAGGTCACCGTGCCAATTTCTCCACCGGACTTCGCACGCTTCCGCCCGGTGACTCGAGGCCCACGACGAACTCCGAGCACCCTTCTTGCCCTTCCCGGAGTTCCCGAACCGGAAATCAGCCTCCGAAGTAGCCTTTCGGGGTCATCATCGAGTACACTGCCGTTGCTTCCACCGAAAGGACCACGCATGGCATCACACTCCAGCGAACCCGGCAAGAAGTACATCTCCCACACGCTCGCCGAATGGGCCTGCGGTCTGAAGTACGAGCACCTCAGTGCAGAAGCGATCCACAAGGCCAAACTCTTCTGGTACGACTCTCTCGGCTGCGCACTCGGCGGCAGCCAGACCGAAGACGCCAAGATCCTCCTCGAGCACCACCGCGAGATGAGCGGCTCGCACGCCGGCTCAGGCCCGTGCACGTCCTTCGTCACCGGGTTCAAGACCAACCCCGTCGACGCGGCGTTCCTCAACAACCACATGATCCGCGCGATGGACTACAACGACATCTACTGGAAGGCCGACCCCTGCCATCCTTCGGACATCATCGCCGCGCCGCTCGCGCTGTGCGAGATGCTCGGCCTCTCCGGGCGCGACCTCATCCTCGCGACCATCATCGCCTACGAGGTCGAGATGCGGCTCTGCGAGTTCGGCGACCCGGGCATCCGCGAGTACGGCTGGCACCACGCCACACTCACCGCCTTCGCCGCGCCCTTCGCGGCCGGCCGCGTGCTCAACCTCACCGTCGACCAGATGGTCCAGGCCGTCGGCATCAGCGCCTCGCGCACTTTCACCCCCGGCGCCGTTACCGCCGGCAAACTCACTAACATGAAGAACACCGTCGACCCCTGGGCCGCCCGCATGGGGACCGAGTCGGCCCTCCTCGCCAAACGCGGCTACTCCGGTCCCGAACACATCTTCGACGGCAAAGAAGGCCTCTACGCCGTCTTCGGTCACGTGCAGTACAAGGGCAACCCCGCCAAGTTCCACACCGAGAAGCTCACCGGCAACCTCCCCAAGGGCACCGGCGATCACTACAAGATCTCCGACTGCGGCATGAAAAGCTTCCCCATCGAAGCCCTCAGCCACGCCCCGCTCACCGCCATGATGAAGTGCGTGAAGGAGAACGGCCTCAAGCCGGCCGAGGTTGCGGAGATCAAGGTCGAAGTCATCGCGCGGGCCGCCGACATCCTCGGCGATCCGCACAAGTACCGCCCCGACTCCCGCGAGACCGCCGATCACTCGCTCCCCTACTGCATGGCCGTCGGACTCGTCGACGGCATGGTCACGCCCCTCCAGTTCCGCGAGGAACGAGTGCTCGACAAGAGTCTCATCCCCGTCATGGACAAGGTGAAGGTCGTCGCGAACCAGGAGTTCGAGGCCCTCTTCCCCAAGTTCCAGCCGAGCCAGGTCACCATCACCACCACCGGCGGCAAGTCCTTCACGAAGCGCGTCGACGTCCCCAAGGGCGACCCGCGCGACCCGATGACCGAAGACGAGGTCGGCGTGAAGTTCCGGGCCCTCGGCGAGTCCGTCCTCGGCGTCGACGCCTGCAAGAAGCTCGCCGACGCGATCATGAAACTCGAAACCATCGACAACATCCGTGCCTTCGCGGCGATGACCGCCAAGCACTAAACAGCACCGCACGCCGCGCGCGAGAAATCGCACGCGGCGCGTTCTTCGCGCGATACACCTGCCGGCGCGTTGTGCACGCGGGCCCGGCAACATCCCCGCGCGAGAGCGCGAGGTGCCTATGAAACTTGTGGTCCCGCGAGAGACGGCCCCCGGCGAGAACCGGGTTGCGCTCGTTCCCGAAACAGTCAAGAAGCTCATCGCGGCCGGCTTCTCGATCTCCGTCGAGGCCGGCGCGGGCGCGGGTGCTTTGTTCTCCGACGAGGCTTTCAAAGCAGCCGGCGCAACGATCGTCGAAGACCCCGAGGCCCTCTTCGCGTCCGCCCAGATGGTGCTGAAGGTCGGCGCGCCAACTCCGCCCGAGTCGGGCCGAAACGAAGTTGCCTGGATGCAACCCGGCTCCATGCTCCTCACCTCCCTCATGCCCACCCGCAATCTCGACGCGGTCCGCGCCCTCGCCGACCGCGGCGTGACCTGCTTCTCAACCGACGCCATCCCGCGCACCACACGCGCTCAGGCGATGGACACGCTCAGCTCCATGGCCAACATCGCCGGGTACAAGGGCGTGCTCCTCGGCGCGGTCGAACTCCCCCGCTACTTCCCGATGTTCATGACCGCCGCGGGAACGATCTTCCCCGCGAAGGTCTTCGTCATCGGTGCCGGCGTGGCCGGCTTGCAGGCGATCGCGACCGCCAAGCGCCTCGGCGCCCACGTCTTCGCGACCGACGTCCGCCCCGAGGTCAAAGAACAGATCGAGAGCGTGGGCGCCAAGTACGTCGGCATCGAACTCAAGCAATCCGCGAACGCGGGCGGCGGGTACGCGACCGAGCTCACCGCCGAGGACAAGGCTCGCCAAGCCGAGCTCCTCGCGCAGCAGTGCGCGGTCTCCGATGTCGTCGTCACCACCGC
>JBMOHX010000355.1:0-4201 GCA_049317625.1 Phycisphaerales bacterium | reverse complement strand
GCATGATCGAGCGCGGCGTGCGCTTTGTTCAGCTCTACCACCGCGGGTGGGACAGCCACGGCACCAACCCGGGCGACGACATCGTGACGTCGCTGAAGGAGCGCTGCCGTGAAACGGACCAGGCCTGCGCCGCGCTCGTGAAGGACCTGAAGCAGCGGGGTCTGCTCGACGACACGCTCGTGGTGTGGGGTGGCGAGTTCGGGCGCACGCCAATGAACGAGGCCCGCAACGGTTCGACTTTCCTCGGCCGCGACCACCACGCCCGCGCCTTCACGATGTGGTTCGCGGGCGGGGGCGTGAAGAAGGGCGTCACGATCGGTGCAACTGATGACCTCGGGTACAACGTGACCCAGGATCCACTCCATGTGCACGATCTGCACGCGACCATGCTGCACCTGCTCGGGATGGACCACGAGAAGCTGACCTTCCGGCACGAGGGGCGGGACTACCAGCTCACGGACGTGGCGGGGAAGGTGTTCGAGAAGCTGCTGGCGTAGGGCGCTGGCGTCACAACGCGAAGAAGCCGAACGGGGCCGGCGCTGCCTGTGGACGTGGGCGCGTCCCTGCGTGTTCGGGTGAAACACGTTTGAAGTCCATGCGTATACTTCAAACGTGCAGACTCCCCGTGCCAACATCGTGAACGAGAAACAGCGCCGCGCCCTGCTCTCGCCGGCTCGGCAAGAGATCGTGGATGCGCTGGAAGCGGCCGGGCCCGGCTCGGTCGCCCGCCTCGCGGAGCTCACGGGCCGTCCCGCTGACGGCCTGTACTTCCACCTCCGGCGGCTGGTGGCCGCGGGGCTTGTGCGCGAGCGCGGCCAGAAGCGGGAAGGCCGGCACAAGGCGACCGTCTACGAGCTGACCGCCGCGCCCCTCTGTCTGGTCTACACGGACCAGCCCAGGGTGCGGAGCCAGAACGGCCGCATCGTGGCGGCGGCGGTCCGGATGAGCCTTCGGGAGTTCGGGGCCGCGTGCGCGGACGCCTCGGTCCGGGCGGACGGCCCGTCGCGCAGGCTCTGGGGCGGGCGGGCCAAAGGTTGGTTGACTCCCGCGGAACTGAAGAGGCTCGTCGCGCTTGTCGAGGAAGCGTCCGCAGTTCTGAAAGCCGGTACTCCGCGCCGCAACGCGACGCCGGTCGCGCTCGGTTTCCTCATCGCCCCGTGCGAGGTCAAAGAACGAACATCGAGCGGGCGTGCTCGCCCGCGGAAAGGGAAGGCTCCATGATCCGTGCATCGCTCGCCATCGTCGTCGCGGCTGCCGTGACCGCTCGGGCTCAAGTGACCGTGCCTCTCGAGTGGACCGGTTCCGGGAAGGTGTTCGGTGTCGAGGGACCGGCCCGGGTCGTCGTCACGCCGGCGGGGGGCGTGCTCATCGGCATCGAGGGGGACGTCCGAGTCAGGCGGTGCCTCGACGGCGCATCGGCATGGTCCGACGACCTGGGCACCCCCGCCGCGACGCTCCACTTCACCGAACGGGATCGCCTTGCTGTGTTCGGAGCGGTGCTGAGCGGCACGTGGGACGACTCGGGCTCGCCCCTTCAACTCGTGTTCGCCGAGGGGACGTGGTCTTTCACGATGAGCGGCTCTCCCCTGCGCGGGACGATTCATGCCGACTCTGGCGGCCCCGTCAGCAAGTTTACCATCGAATCGGGCGAGGGAACGAGCACGACGACCATGACCGGTTGGCACGAGGTCGAGGGCGGCTGGATGCCGACGGAAATCGCGACAGTCTCTCCGCAAGCCGGCGACATGACCATCTCGTTGAGCGCGTCGAGCAAGGCGGGCAGCGACGCGATGCGGCGGCCCGGAGCCGACGCCGCCGCGGCACGGTTTGCAGCGAACATCCCGCCCGCGCTCGAGGTCAAGCGAGCGAAGACCGGGCACCTGCTCGTGAAGCCGGTGATCAACGGCAAGGAATGCGGGTGGTTCATCTTCGACACCGGCGCCGGGGCGACGGTGCTGGACAAGACGACCGCGGAGCGGCTGGGAGTTCGCCAGTTCGGAGAGATCGGTGTCGGCGGCATCGGCGCGGCCACGACTTCGCCGCTGTCACAGCCTGAGACCTTCACGCTCGGGCCCGCGACTCTCGAGCGGCCCACGTTCATTACGCTGGACCTGAAAGCCATCGGTGCGGCGCTGGGCGAGGATCTCGCGGGTGTCGCGGGGTACGACCTTTTGAGCCGCGTGGTGACGGTGCTGGACTCCGAAGCCGGCACGATCAGTCTCTTCGACCCCGCGAGTTTCGCGGGCGAGGAGCCGTGGCAGCGGATGTACATCTACGAGCGGCACGCGTGCCTTGATGCAACGGTCGAGGGCCACGGCGGGGTATTCAAGTTGGACACCGGCTCCAACACCGCTGTTTCGATGCACGGACCTGCGGTGGAGCGGTTCAAGATGCTGGAGGGCCGCGAGGTCAAGGAGGCGAGGATCGGCGGATCCGGCGGGTTCCGACAGGCCAAGCGCGGCAAGCTGTCGAACGTCGTGCTCGGGGGGCGTGAGTACACAAACGTCGATGCGATCTTCTCGACGCCCTCTCAGGACGCCTTCAGCGACCCGTCGACGCTCGGCAACATCGGCGGGCCGCTGCTCAAGGACTTCGTGCTGGTGCTCGACTACCCGCACGAGCGCCTGGCGCTGCGTCCGAAGGCGGCAACGAAAGCGCCCTAACCGACCCGCGAAGCCTCGAGCCGCTCTCGCATCTCGGATGGCATGTCGATCTTCCTCGCGTTGGGGTAGTCGTACACGACGATGGTGCCGGCCCCGAGCGCGGCGACGTCGTTCAGCTTCTCGCTAATGACCTCGTGCTCGAGGGTGAACCGGTCGGCTTCGATGGAGACGAGCCGCGCGGTGACCTTCAATGTGTCGGGGAACTCGACAGGACGCCGGAAGCGGCAGTTGACGTTCTGCAGGATGAAGCCCACCCCCTGGCGCGAAGGGTCCATGCGGTCCCAACCGATGCCGCGGAGAAAGGCGACGCGCGCCGACTCCATGTAGCGGAAGTACACGACGTTGTTGACGTGCCCCAGGGCGTCCATCTCACCCCAGGCGACGGGGATGGTGATGTGGGACGCGCGGAGGAGGTGGGGGATGTCGTGGGGCATTGGAAAGCAGCAAAGCTCAAAGCAGCAAAGCAGCAAATTAGAACTTGCGCCGATGATAACGCCGTGGAGCGGCGGTCGCGCCTCGCGACGCACCGGAATCCGCAGAAGCGAAGCAGGGCCGGGTGCCTGGGCACCCGGCCCGCTCGGTTGTTCCGTTGGGTTGAAGGCCGTTTCTCAGTGCCGCTTTTGCTTACACGGTGGCGGGCTTGCGGCTCTCGTTCAGCAACCTCCGAAGCACGGTCTGCAACACGCCGCCGTTCCTGTAGTACTCGGCTTCAACCGGAGTGTCGATGCGGCAACGGGTGGTGAAGTCGACCTTCTTGCCGTCGGGCTTGGTGGCGGTGACCTTGATCTCGCAGCGCGGCTCGACGAGGCCCTCGTCGCTCACGTTGAGATGGATGTCGAAGGTCTCTTCGCCCGTGAGTCCCAGGCTCGCTGCGGTCTGGCCCTCGGCGAAGTTGAGCGGGAGGACGCCCATGCCGACGAGGTTGCTGCGGTGGATGCGCTCGAAGCTCTCGGAGATGACGGCCTTCACGCCCAGCAGGAGGGTGCCCTTCGCGGCCCAGTCGCGTGAGCTGCCCATGCCGTAGTCCTTGCCGCCGAGGACGATGAGCGGGGTGCCATCGGCCTTGTAGTTCATCGCGGCGTTGTAGATGAAGTCGATCTTGCCAGCGCCGGCCTTGGACATGTCCCTGGTCCAACCGCCCTCTTTGATCTTGCCCGAAGCGGGGTCCTTCGCGAGCAGGTTCTTGATGCGGGTGTTGGCGTAGGTGCCGCGGGTCATGATGCGGTCGTTGCCGCGGCGGGAGCCGAAGCTGTTGAAGTCGGACTTTTTGACCCCGAGAGACTTGAGGTAGTCTCCGGCGGGGCTGGCCTCGGCGATGTCACCGGCGGGCGAGATGTGATCGGTGGTGACGCTGTCGCCGAGGAAGGCGAGGCACTTGGCGCGGGTGATCACGCCGGGCTTGCCGGGCTGCTCGGTCATGCCCTCGAAGTAGGGCGGGTGCTGGATGTAGGTGGACTTGGCGTTCCAGCCGTAGCGCTCGCTCTTGGAGACGGGGACTGCGTTCCATTGCGGGTTGCCGCTGAAGACGTTGCCGTACT
>JBMOHX010000354.1:0-4210 GCA_049317625.1 Phycisphaerales bacterium | reverse complement strand
TTGTCGGAAAGTAACTTGCGACAATAGGCGTGACCTGCTCGCCCTGCTCACGGTCCCATTCATGAGCTCCAACAAGGCCAACCGCCGCGTGCCCATTTACGGCTCGCGGTTCAGCCCCATGCCCGGCGAACTGGTCTCAACACGCCCGCTGCACCCCACCGCCCTCGCCGACCACCCGAACTGATTCGTCGGGTACCGCGGACTACGCCCCGGCCCACGGCGCTGGCGGAGGCGGCGACGACAGCTTCTGCCCAAACGACCACTGATACCCGCACGGGTCTTCCACCAGCGCGTACCGATCACCCCAGAACTGATCCTGCGGCGGCATCAGCACCTTCGCCCCCGCGGCAACCGCTCTCTCCACCGCGGCATCGCAGTTCTCGACGGAGTGGTGCAGCACCATCGGCACGCTCCCCACCGCCTTCGGGTTCCGGTGCTTGCCGCCTGTGAACTCCGGGAAGTCATCGCTGAGATAGAACAGACTCCCCCCGATCTCAACCTCCGTGTGCATCACGCGCGGATCGCCCGGCATCGACACCCGCTCGTGGACTTCCTTCGCGCCAAAGGCCGCGACGACAAAGTCCACGAACGCGCTCACGCTGCTCACCACAAGATGCGGCCTCACTCCGGGTCCGGGCTGTGCCATGGGGTCTTTCCCTTCTGTTGGTAGAAACCGCCCCGGGGATACCAGCCGGACGGCCCGCAAGAAAGCCCTGTGATACCCTCCGTGGTGGACGAGAACGCGTCCGCCGCTCCCGCGTAGAAGCCTCGCGAGCTCATCAGAACCCGAAGCGAAAAAGGAATCCCGTGCGCCTCATCAACACCCTGTGCTGCGCTCTCGTCATCACCGCCGGATCCACAGCGGCCCTCGGGCAGGAAGCCGCCCCCCCGGCGATCGCCCCCGCGCCCGCCGACCCCGCTCCATCCGACCCCGCGGCGAAGGAGTTCTACACGGCCTTCAAGGCCGCCGCGGCAAAGATCGCTGACGTGTCGTACAGGGTCGTCCTCAAGTCCGCGGGCGACGGCGAAGACGAATCGGGCACGGCTCGCCTCCGGTTCACGCTGGACCGCGCCGATCCGGGTGCGCCGCTCAAGCTCTACCACTTCCAGTTGCTCGACACAGAAGGCAAGGTCGCGGAGGAGTGGGCGAGCAACGGCACGCAGGTGCAAAAACTCGACTTCGACGCAAAGAAGCTGCTCGCCGCGAAGATTCCGGATGACGCAACGTTGCTTCCGCCCGATTCGATGATCAGCTTCATCGCCCCTTGGGTCTTCGAGATCGAAGACGAGGGCATGCCCGAGTTGCTGCATCTCGTCAGCGCAAGGTTCCTGCCCGACGAATCCGCCGGCGGGGTGAACTGCCGGGTTCTCGAGACGCGTGAGGAGGTCGAGTTCCCCGCGATGCCGATGGGTGAAGACGGCGAAGAGCCCGAGGGCGATGCGAAGAAGGAAAAGTCAGACAACACCGCCCCTGACCGCACGATCGTGATCCTCTCCACGCGATGGATCAACGCCCAGGACATGGGTCTCCGCAAGCTCAGAACGCTCTACAAGTTCCCGAAGATGACAGGAATGCGACTCGAAGACTCTTCAATCGAAGCCGAGTTCTTCGATTTCACGCTCAACCAGAAGCCCGGCTCCGAGCAGTTCGTCATCAAAACCCCCGAAGGGTTCACCGCAGAAGAAACCGACCTCGACACCCTCGGCATGAGCCCCGAGCCCGAGGACGAGGCGGCCCCCGAGCTCAAGTTCGCGGCAGGCGACGCGGCCCCGGCCTTCTCTCTCAAAGACACCACAGGAAACGCCGTCACGCTCGAGTCCCTCAAGGGCCGCGTGGTGCTCCTCGACTTCTGGGCAACGTGGTGCGGCCCTTGCAAGATGGCGATGCCCTCGATCCAGAAACTGCACGACCGCTTCAAGGACAAGCCCGTCTCCATCATCGGCATCAACACCTGGGAAGACGATGCCGACGCCGCCGTGGCATACATGACAAAGAAGAAGTTCACCTACCCCTGCCTTCTCAAGGGCGACGAACTCGCCGAGGCGTACGGGCTGAGCGGCATCCCGACGTTGGTCCTCATCGGCAAGGACGGAAAGGTGATCGAGATCTCCGTCGGCTTCGACCCCGCGACCGAGGAAAGCCTCGCCGCGAAGATCGAAGCGGAACTCGACCGGAAGTAGTCGACACCACGGAATCACGCAATTTCCTGTCGGCGTTGCCACGGGTTTATGTGGTATGCCGAAGCCACAGCAGCAAGGGATCCATCCCCGGCTGGCAATGATGACGACAGAACACGACCCTTCCATCCCGGCGTTGCTCAAGCGGATCCGCGACGGAGACGCCGACGCAACCGCGGCACTCATCGAGCTCGCGTACAACGAGCTCCACGGCATCGCCCGCCATGTCTTCAGCGGCCAGTCCCAAGACCACACGCTCCAACCGACCGCCCTTGTCCACGAGGTGTGCGCGCGCATGCTCAGTTCCCCCGGAACCGAATGGACGGACCGCGAGCACTTCTTCCGCGTCGCAGCGAAGGCCATGAGGAACTTGCTTGTCGACCACGCCCGCGCTAAACGCTCTCTCAAGCGAGGGGGCGGGGCGACGCGTGTCTCGCTCGAAGAGGCCGAAGAGTCCGCCCCGGCCCGAGAAGTCGACCTCGTCGCGCTCGACGACACGATCCGAAAGCTCGAGGAAACCGATCCCCGACTTTCTCAGATCTTTGAGTTGCGCTATCTGGTCGGGCTTTCCGTTGAACAGTCAGCGGCACTTCTTGGTGTGTCCGCGAGAACGGTCGAGCTGGACTCACGGCTCATCAGGGCGTGGCTCCAACGGGATTTGTACGGGTAATCCGCGGATCATGACCCCACAGGAGTTCGCAACAGTCCGGGAGATCTTTCACAAAGGGTGCGAACTCCCTCGTGCCTCGCGGGGGGGTTTCATCGACGAGAACTGCTCGGGCAACCCAGCGTTGCGAGACGCGGTTGAAGCTCTCTTCCTCGCCGACGAAGCCGCCGAACGTGCCGGGGACTCAGCCGCGAGCGAGGTCGCCGGTAAGTTGCTCAGCGCCACGCTCACCGAGGCCGCTTTGCCCCCGGAGATCGGCCCCTACCGCATCCTCGGCGTGCTCGGCCGCGGCGGCATGGGCGTTGCTTACCTCGCCCAGCAGTCAAACCCCGATCGGCAGGTCGCGCTCAAAGTCCTCCGCTCCGGCGCGCGGTCCTCGGGGATTCGGGTGCGATTCGCTCGTGAGATCCGCGCGCTGGGCAGGCTCGCGCACCCCGGTATCGCGAGCATCTTCGAATCTGGAACCGCGGAATCCGGCCACGAGCCCATCTCGTACTACGCGATGGAGTACGTCGCGGGACCGAACATCCTCGACTACGCGAGAGAGCACGCGCTGGATCTCGCCGCGCGTCTCGAGCTGGTCGCTCGAATCGCCGACGCCGTGCAGCACGCCCACACCAAGGGCGTCGTCCACCGAGACCTCAAGCCCGCGAACATCCTTGTCCGCGGCGTCGCCCCCGACAAGGAAGCGTCCGGGCACGGCTCGACCAGCACCAGCCAGTTGACCGCCGGCCCCCATCCCGTGATCCTGGACTTCGGCATCGCGAGGATACTCGACGGCGATGACGACGCGACTCGTCTGACGGAGGCCGGCCTTCTGATTGGCACCGTGGGGTACATGAGCGTCGAGCAACTCAACGGCGATATCGACGCACGCACCGACGTCTACGCGATCGGCGTGATTCTCTACGAACTCCTCACCGGCAGAATGCCCCATGATCTCCGCGGCAAGCCCGTTCCCGAGGCGGCCAGGATCGTTCGCGACGAGGAGCCCGCGCCCCTAAACAGCCGGGACAACACCGTCGCGGGGTTCTACGACCGGGACATCGTCACGATCGTGGGTCGCGCGATTGCGAAAAACCGCGACGACCGGTACCAAACCGCCGCGTCGCTCGCGGAAGACATTCGCCGCTACCTGAACCATGAGCCGATCCTGGCACGGCCCGCGACGACTCTCTACCACATGTCCAAGTTCGCCCGCCGTCATCGCGGGCTCGTGGCCGGCGCCGTCTCAGCAGTGTTGATGCTCGCGGCCGGGCTTGGCGCGTCACTGGCGTTCTCGGCCAAGGCGGAGGCGCAACGACGCCACGCCGACGAGGAGCGCCGGATCGCGATCGAGCAACGCGAACGCGCGGACCGCACCGA
>JBMOHX010000353.1:0-4292 GCA_049317625.1 Phycisphaerales bacterium | reverse complement strand
CGTGCAGCGCCGCGCCCGCAGACGCGGGCTTGGCGCGTCACTGATGGTGGGGGCGGAAGACCTCGCGCGCCGCCGGGGGCGCACGCTCCTGGTGCTGGACGACGTACGTGAATAAGTCGCTCGTGTGAACACGGCGAGTGCGAGTTGGAGTGGCGTGGCACCGAGCGACTGGCGTCGACTCAGTGTCGCCAGCACACCAGCACGCACTGGTCGTCCGATGCCGGCGTGGCACCCATGTGTGTGCGCAGAGCTTCCACAATCGTGTCGCAGAGTTGCTGAGCGGAGCCGGCCCGGGCCCCGGCGAGCGTTCTCGTCAACAGCTCTTCTCCGAACTCGTGCCCGAGGTGGTTCCTCGCTTCGGTGACGCCGTCGGTATACAGGATCATCGCATCGCCCCGTTCGAGTGCGACCGTCATCATCGGTGGGTCGATGATGGGAACGATCCCCAGCGGCAGATCGCCCGCCTCGTTCACGCGCTCGTGCCTCCCATCCGCGCGGACGATGATCGCCGGTGGATGGCCGCAGTTGCCGCAGTAGAGCGTGCCGGTGGGCGTGTCGAGCGAGACGAAGAACGCCGTGATGAACATCCCCGGGATCGCGATCTCGTGAACGATCGCGTTGATGTCCTGCGGCGCTGTCTCGCGCGGGCGCCCAAAGACCCGGAACGCCGCGAGCGCGCCCCGGAGGGCCGCCATCATCACCGCGGCCTGCGCCCCGTGCCCGGCCACGTCCGCCACCACGAAGCCGATCCGCCCATCCGCGAAAGCTTGAAAGCCGTAAAAATCTCCTCCCGCGGCGTCGCACGGCTGGTAGAAAGCCGCGAAGTCGTACCCGGGTACCACCGGAAGATGCTCGGGCAGAAGGTGGCGCTGGAGCGCCGCGATCGCCCGCTCCGCGTCGGCGGGGCCCACGCGGAGTTGGTCCGCTGTGTGGGCAGCGGCATCAAGATCTGAAGAAATGGACGCGGTGCTCGACTTCATGTGTTAGAGTATATACTCTACACGCGGATGTCAAACCGGGAACTCTGCCTCGCGACCGCCCTCCGGCTCTTCAACGAGCAGGGAAGCCACGCGGTATCAACGAACCTCATCGCCGAGCAGGCCCAGGTGAGCGTCGGCAACCTCTACTACCACTTCCGCAGCAAGGAAGACCTGGTGCGGGCGCTCTTCGAGCAGCTCAATGACGCATGGAAGACGCGACTGACCGTGCCGAACCCCATGCGCGTGACCTGGGACGATCTTCGCTCTCTCATCGCGGAGCACTTCGCCATCGTTTGGCAGTTCCGGTTCTTCTACCGGGAGCAGGTCGCACTCCGGCAGAACGATCGCGTCCTGACGCGCCGATGGAACGAGGCCAACAGCCGCGGCAGGGCCGATATGGGCATGCTCCTGCTGAGCTACTGCGCCACCATCGGTCGTCCGACGCTTCCGGAGCACGACGTCGCTCGCCTCACCGACACCTGCTGGCTTATCGCGGACTTCTGGCTCGTTCATCACGAGATGCGCACCGGCCCCGTCCGCCGCCAGGACCTCGAGCAAGGCGTCGAGTTGTTCGCCTCGATCATGCGTCCGCTCATCGCGGCCACTGTGCCCGCCCATCCCCCAACAGGAACTCCGTGCACCGATGACGCCGCAGTCCCACAGTCCCCGTCCGCCTGATCTGATCAATCCCGTCACCGGTGACCGACTCTGGTTCGTCCAACTCCCCGCGGGGGCCGACCAATCCTTGGTCTTCGAGTGCCAGTTGCCCGCGCGGTCAAAGGGCACGCCGGTGCACGTCCACACCCGAATCACAGAGCGATTCGAGTGCGTAGAAGGCGAACTCTCGATGATCCTCGGTGATGTTGCCAACCCGATTCGCCTCGCACGCGGGCAAGCAGCGGACGTTCCCATCGGCACCCCGCATCGCTTCTGGAATGCCGCCGATCTGCCCGTGCGATTCCGCGGCACCGTTACTCCTGGCGTCGACTTCGAGGCGTTCCTCAGGATGGTCTACGCCCTCGGCATCGCGGGGCGCGTTGGGCCCTCCGGTATGCCACGAAGCCCGGTGCAACTCGCGGTCTTGCGCGAACTCTCCGATTTGTACTTCGCCGGCGTCCCGATGTTCATTCAACGTCCGCTCTTCGCGGCGCTCAGCCTTCTCGCGACGGTGGGGGGCGCACGCAGCCGCCTTCACCTGCTCGCTTCGAACTCGCACCCCCACACCCCGA
The DNA here is from genome assembly GCA_049317625.1 of Phycisphaerales bacterium. Taxonomy (GTDB): domain Bacteria; phylum Planctomycetota; class Phycisphaerae; order Phycisphaerales; family UBA1924; genus JBEIUO01. Next base: position 2,083 of record JBMOHX010000353.1, on the reverse strand, counting down.
GGTCCGCTTGAACTCCCCTCAACGATCGAATCGTCCCGTTGACCGTGCGGCCTCAAATGCCGCGGGCGTGTTGCTCATCGCGGTTCCCGCCGGGTTCATGGTGTGCTTCACCGCGCTGCAGAGCCGGTTCGACTACCCCGACGTCCTTCGCAAGCCCGCGGCGGAAGTGCTCACGCTCTTCGCAGAGCGGTCCGGGGCGCTGCTGCCGCTCTGGTACGCGATGTTCGCCTCGGCGGTGCTCTTCATACCTCTGAGTGTCGCTGTCGCCGCGCTCAGCCGCGAGAATCGTGCATTGTCCAGGTGCCTCGCGATCTCGGGAGTCCTCGCGGGGCTCGTCCAAGCGATCGGACTCTCGCGATGGGTGTTCGTCGTGCCGGCGCTCGCGGCTCGGTATGTGGGCCCGGCTACTCCCGGCGAGCGGGCCTCGATCGAGACGGCGTTCGAAGTCCTCAACAACCTCGTTGGCGTTGGCATCGGCGAGCACCTGGGCTACTTCTTCACGGTGACATGGACCTTGCTACTCGCGTGGGGTATGAGAAGGACTCGCCCCCTATTCGCCCTCGCGGGTGGGATCAGCGCGAGCGCGATCGGCGCCGGACTTCTTGAACCCTTCGGCGTGCCTGTGGTCGGTGCGGTGAACGCCATCGGATATACCGCCTGGTCGATCTGGCTCGTCGTGCTCGGAGTACTGCTGCTCAGAGGCGGGCGTCTCTTTCCAACCGAAGACGTCGGCTAGAGTGCTCCTCCTGGCGTTGGGCCTCTCGCGTTGCGTGGAGCCGAGATCATGGCGTTGTCGACGAGTCCGTCTGGTCCGTCACCATCGGCGAAGCCGTGGCGGTGTTCGCGTTGCCGCTACGACGCGCGGGGTTTGGCGCGCGGCATGCCCTGCGCGGAATGTGGTGAGCCGCTCGGCGAGAACTCCGTTCGTCCCGCGTGGCTTGAACCAGAGCGACTCGGGCGATTGCGCAGGGCCGCCCTTCGTGCGGCCGTTGCTTCCTTCGCGCTCGCACTCCTCCCCCTGCTCGCCGCGGCCGTCGGTCCCTCGCTCCCGAATCCGCCCGGCTCATTGATCGATGTGGCCATCGCCTCGGTCGCGGTGGTGATGGCGCTCGTACCGCAGACCGTTGCGGGCATCCGTCTCGCGCGGCTCGCGCCGAGTACTCGCGAGCGGAACAGGCTCCTGGCCATCGTCGTCATCCGTGTGCCACTGTTTCTGATGACCGTGCTCTCAACGATGGTGCTCTTGCTCTCTCACGCATTCAAGATGCAGGTTCCCGGCGGAACATACTCCGGAGCCACTTCATGGCTGCTCCAGCAAGCGGCGATCACGATACCGGCCGTCGTCGCTGACGTTCTGATCTCACGCGCCGCGCGGAACATCGCGAAGAGCGTCTCTGACGAGCGGCCCGCCTGGAGGCACCTCGATGTCACGTTCATCGTCGCGACAGGGGCGATGTCATTGGCTGGCCTGCTCTGCGTCCTGCCCTCGGCCGCGTGGGTGTCGGGCCCGATGCTCTTGATCGTGTGCGAGGCCGCGGTCTTCGCAGCGGTCGCCCGCACCGCGAGGCTGCACCTCGACGAACTCGCCGGCGGCTCAACCCTGGCGAGATGAGCGACGAAGGTGCGTGCCGGGTTTCAGCGCCACCGAGCCCTTTGTGGGCCCTGTGCGAGGAACCCGCATCTCACGCTGCCGCCGACACCCCAAGAACAATCAGTTCGCAGGACAACACCAAAGCGCGTTGTCGTGGCACCAGTACTGCTCCGCTCCCTCACTCCGCCGCCCTCCTCCGCCGAACCAGGGCGGGAATCACGCGGCACACCAGCAAACACACCCCGAAGAGCACCAACTCCACGATCACGCTCGGCAGCCACCCCAGAACGAGCGCACCCGCCACGCCACTGTCCGCGTACGCCTCTTCGGGCGGGTTTGGAATCGACTGCCAGATCCGGTAGTACCGGTCACTGCCCAGGACGAGACTTGCCCAGAAGCAAACCGCGCCCACTGTCAGCAGCGGGATCCACCCAGGCCAAGATCGGATCAGCGCGGCGAGCAGCGCCGCCGAGAACGCCGCGATGAGGCCGA
>JBMOHX010000352.1:0-4297 GCA_049317625.1 Phycisphaerales bacterium | reverse complement strand
GCTTTGCCCTCTTCGCTGTCGCCGGTGATACGCATGACGTAGCGGGAGTTCGCGGCGGCCAGATCGGGGTTGGCGTTGACGAGCGCCTGCCGCATGCGCTCCGCGTGGGCGATGTCTTCGCAGAAGACGATGGTCTTGTGAAATCGGCTGGTCGCCTTGAGGAACTGCGTCACCTTGGCGGCGACGAGGGCGTTGCGCGACTCGAGCACGAGGCTGCGGTCGAAGTCCGTCACGTTGTACTCGCGGTCCTCGATCTGCTGGCCGTGCTTGTCTGTCTTGCCCGCCTCGGGCCGCCAGCCCAGGTCGCGGTCGAAGCCGATGCGAATCACCTTGTACGGGGCGAGGAAGCCGTCGTCGATTCCTTTGCGTAGGGAGTAGGTAAAGATGGGCTCGTTGAAGTACTCAATGTTGGAGACGTCCTTGGTCTCCTTCGGTGTTGCCGTGAGGCCGATCTGGGTGGCGGAGCCGAAGTACTCCAGCACTTCGCGCCAGGCGGCGTCGTCGGCGGCGCTGCCGCGGTGGCACTCGTCCACGATGACAAGGTCGAAGAAGTCCGGCGAGAACTGCTTGTAGATGTTGGCGTCGTCGGTCTGACCGGTGACGGCCTGATAGAGGGCTAGGTAGATCTCGAAGGACTTGTCGACGGTTCGGTTGGTGACCTTGGTCATCGCCTGACCGAAGGGCTTGAAGTCGTTGGTCTTTGTCTGGTCGGCGAGGATGTTCCGGTCAACCAGGAAGAGGATTCGCTTCTTTGCGCTGGCCTTCCACAGCCGCCAAATGATCTGGAACACGGTGTATGTCTTCCCCGTGCCGGTCGCCATGACCAGGAGCAGCCGGTTCTGACCCTTTGCGATCGCCTCCACGGTGCGGTTGATCGCAACGTGTTGGTAATAGCGCGGCATGCGACCGGTGCCATCGGAGAAGTAGTCCTGCTCGACGACCCGTCGCTGGTGCTGCCCGATCCCCTTCGCGGCACACCAACGCGACCAGAGCTCCTCGGGTGACGGGAACTGGTCGAGGGCGAGTTCGCGCTCCACGCCGCCGCCGGTGCCGGTTCGATCATGCTCGAGAAAGCCGTCACCGTTCGAGCTGTAGGCGAAGGGGACGTCGAGCATCTCGGCGTACTCGAGCGCCTGCTGCATTCCGGCGCCGACGGCGTGGGTGTTGTCCTTTGCCTCAACCACGGCGATTGGGAGGTTCGGCTTGTAGTAGAGGACGTAATCGGCCTTCTTTGCTTCGCCTCGCTGGATGGTCTTGCCGCGGACGATGACCCGTCCCTTGGTGAGGTATCGCTCTTCGAAGATTTGGGTGTCCAAATCCCAGCCAGCGGTCTGTACGATCGCGGGGGTGATGAACTTGCTGCGGATGTCGGTCTCGGTGAGCTGCTTTTTGTCCACGGCAGGCTCCGGTTCAGATCTTGACGGGCCGCGCGGGCTTGGCGCACGATTTCTGGAGCCAACCGTCGGCGAACAACCTGTGGAAGCGACTGTTGCCCTCGACCTTGTGAGCTGAGCCTCTGCCGCGTTGGATGCATACGAAGAGCGAAGACCTTGAGGCCTCAAAGTCCACGGCGAGGGCGGAGGTCGTTATGATCTCCATCGCTGCCGGAGTGCGGCCAACTGCTCGCGATTGGCGGCGCATGCGCGGATGGTAGCAGTTTTCGGCGGTCTCTCGTTCCGGCCCGCGTCGGCGACCGATATCCCGCTCGCCGCGTGAGCGGCAAGTCATGTCTCCAGGCGCAACTGCCACACCTCCGCCCAGGGCTTGGGTTGCTACCCGACCTTGCAGCCGGCGAGGGACACACTCGGCGAGACTCGGTTCCGCATGCGGAACGGCCAACTCGTCCTCAAGGGCAGCACCCGCGCCCGGATCATCAAACGCGATCGCGACCTCTGGAGGATCCTCGTCCCGAAGCGCTTCGACCACGTCTCAATCACAAAGCCAATAGAAAAGGCCCGTTTGCACGGGCCTTTCAAACGAGGCGGACGGGACTCGAACCCGCAACCACCGGATCGACAGTCCGGTACTCTAACCAATTGAGCTACCGCCCCGTGAACTGCCGTCGGTGCCTTGCGGAGCCGACGCCCCCGTGTCGCGCGGGGGAAGAGAATGTATTCCGCTGACGCCCGCAGTCAAGCCTGTGTGAAGGGCCTTTGCGTGGGCTTTTTGCCCTTTTTGGCGAGGTCTACTTGGCCGGTGCCGCGAGCTCGATCTTGGCCGGGTCCTGGAGCTCGAAGGGGCTGCCGCCCTTGCCGACCTTGGTCGCCGCCGTCCACATCACGGCCAAGGCACCGACCAGGAATGCCGCCGCGAAAACCGCGAGGGCCGTGTACACATCCGGGCTGGCACCACGCTTCATCCGGGTGCCGGGCATCTGCATGCCGAACTGACTCATGGATCACTCCGATCGGGCGTCGTCGCGCCGCGAGAGGGGGCTGTTGGGCTTACTGGAAGCGGCTCTGAACCTTGTCGCCGGCCTCGACGGTCTTGCCCGTGTTGAGGTCGTCGAACTTGGCGATCGAGTGCTTCAGATCGACGGTGATGATCACGAGGTTGCCGATGAACTCGCCGTTGCGGTGGACGCCGAAACGCATGTTCTTCGAGACGCGGTCGTTGCTGCCGATGTTGACCTTGACCAGGGTGCCGCCGGTGGCGGTGTCCTTCGCGGCCTCGTCGACCAGGCCGTAGATGATCGGGCCGGCGTAGGTGAAGGGCTGGGAACCGGACGAGGCCGTGTCGATGCCGCTGCGGGCGAGCTCGGAGCTGCGGCGGAACTCGGCGAGCTCTTCCTGCAGGGCTCGGTAGTTCTGCTCGAGGACTTCCTTCTGGCTCTCGAGGTCGCTCATGCGGTCTTCCATGTCGAGGGCCGCCTTGCGCGAGTTGAACTCGCTCGTGCGGAGCGCTCGGACTTCGTCCGTATACGACTGGATCAGAGAGGCCTGGGTCTTCACCGTCTCGCCGAGCTCGGCGATCTTCGATTCAACCGCCTGGCGGGCCGACTCGGCACGGTTCTTCTCGGCCTCGAGCTGGGCCTTCGCCGCGTCGAGGTCGCTGAGCGCCGCGCGGAGGGTCGCGATCTCCTGGTCCGCCTGCTGGAGGCGGGCCCGGTCGCCGACCTGTCCCGTGCTCAACTTGGACTGGAGGTCGGTGATTTTCGCGTCCTGCGACTGGCTCAACGCCTGAAGGGACGTGTAGTTCGAGAGCACGCGGTCCGTGTTGACCGCGTACGCGATCACAAGGGTGGACAGCGCCACGCTCAGTACCGCGGCAATCACAATGAAGATCTTGGTCAGAACGTGCACGCTTCGGCTCCTCTGTGGGGGTTCTCGCCCCTCTCGTCCGCACTCCCGAAACCGCTCATCCTCGCGGCTCCGGAGAAAACTCCATTCGATACACCTGAGCCCCGGGTTCGGCCCATTGTCCAAACCGCTGCGAGCCTGTTCCCCCCGGTCAGACCCTCAGCGACCCGTGAAGGGCAACAGCATAGCGACTCTCGGCCCGCTTTGCACAACCCCCTCGTTCCGTCCGGTGTCGGTCGTCAAGGTCGAACAAAATCCTACCGCTCCAGCGCCCGCAGAATACCATCCGCCGCGGCGACGCGAACGAGGGGTTCAGGGTCGGCCAGCAGAGTCGCCAGGTGATTCAGCCCGTGATTCCCGCCCATCACGCCGTACCCGTACGCCGCCTGGGCCCGGATGGCAGGCTCTTTCGCGTTCGCGTACTGGTCCGTGATCGCCTCGCCCCCCTTGAGCCCCATTGACATCAGCGACGCCGCCACCGCCAGCCGAACCTCCGCCGGGTTGGGATTGCCGTTCTGGTCCTTGTACTCCGAGAGGTACACGAGCCCATCGATCGACTTGCGGTCCGCGACCTGGCCCAGGATTTGCGCCGCCAACGCCGCGGCTTCCAGTTCTTCCGGCCTGCTCGGGTACAGCGCCGCGCGAACGCCGGTGCGCTGGTCGTCGTCGCCGAGCTTGATCAGCGCCTCGGCAACCTGGAGCTGGAAGACCTTGGCCTGCTCGGGGGTCGCCGAGCTCGGCGTTTGACGCATCGCCTGCCGGAGCAGCGGCTGGCTTGATGGATTGCGAAGCTCACCGAGGATGAAAGCCGCCTGGCTGCGGGCGTTGATCGACGGATCGGTGAGCAGGATGTCCGCCAACGAGGTCGGATCGACCTGGCGCTTGTTCGCGGCGAGCGCGAAGATCGCCGCCATCCGAGCGAAGACGGATGGGTCATCCAGCAATGCCCGGGCACGCTCGGCGAGGTCCTTGACCTGCGCCTTACCGATCGTCATCGC
>JBMOHX010000351.1:0-4299 GCA_049317625.1 Phycisphaerales bacterium | reverse complement strand
TCGGGGGCCTTCAGCAGCACCGTGCTTTCCTGCTTGTTCTCGGCCCAGTCGCCCCTCCCGATGATCGGGTTCCACCGCTGCGTGCAGGTGATCGTGCTCGACTTGATCTCCCGCGTGCCCAGCCGCCTCGGATTCGGCACCTTGAGCACGGGCGTCCCCGTCATCGCGATCTCGACCAATCCCCCTTCGAGCACCTTCATCTCGTGCGCGTACGCGACGTCGAAGAGAATGCCCGGCACGTACGGAACCAACTGCTGGCTCTTCCAACTCGCGCCGCCCTCCTCGGGTCGCCACGAGGTGAAGGCCGCGCCGAACTTCGACGAGAGCGACTCCGCCGACATCAGCAGCAGCGCGAACCGCGCCGAGGGCGAAGTCATGTCCATCAGCAGCGCGGCCCCCGACACCTCGCTCACCACGCCCCCCTTGTCGAGCTTCACTGTCACCTTGTGTCCGATCAGCGGCTTGATCGAACTCTCGAACGCCCGCTCCATCGGCTTCCCATCCACCGGCTCCGGCTCCGGCCCGGGGTTCGCGCTGTCGTAGGAAGCCTCTCGCGCGCCCGCCTTGCCGCTCACCTTGATCCGCTCGTACACCAGCTCCATCGTCCACCCCGACGCCCCGGCCTCCTTGACGGTGAACGCGGCCTCCGCCTCGAGCGTCCCCTCGCGGACCTGCCCGCCCTCGGGAGTCTCGATCGGCGCGGTCCGCTGCCAGGTGCTCTCGGTCCACTTGTACCTGAACGTGTCCCCGACAGCCGCCTTCAGCGTGAGGTCCACCGCCGCCGCCGGCTCCGCTCCCGCCGCCGGCGCGGGCTCGGCCGGTTGGGCGGCGCAAGGCCCGCCCGCAACAAAGATCGCGGTCGGAATCGCGGCGCGCAGCATCATCTTGAGGTTCATACCCCAATCGTACGCGGCACCCGCGACATTGTTCCCGCTTGCCCGCGTGGGACCCGATCCCGCTCTCGCGAGCGTGGTCCGCGCCGAAGCGTGTTCGCGGGTCCAAACGACCCGGCGATCGCCGCGCCCTACTCCGCGGTCGGCTTCACCACCACCGTCACCTGATTCTGATCGGTCGCATACTTCGCGAAGACATCGCGGACCTGCTCCTTCGTGATGGCCTGGATCGCCTCGGGCTCAGCGAGGAGTTCGTCCAGCGTCGTGCCGCGGAACGTGAGCTGCTGCATGCGGCGCGACCAGAAGGCGGGGTCGCGGATCTCCTCTTCGTACGTCTTGGCGAACTGCATCTTCGCGACGCTCAGTTCCTCGTCGGTCGGTCCATCCTTCGCAAAGGTGGCGTACATGGAGCGGAGCTTCGCGACCAGCGCCTGCGCCTTCGATGGTTCCGTCGGTGCGGAGGCGGACACGAGCCCGAATCCGGGGTACGTCGTCGCGGCCCGCGACGAGGCGCCGATGCTGTAGACCAGCTGCGCCTCCTCGCGGACTTCCTTCACCATGCGGGTCGAGAGGACGCGCGACGCGACCGAGAGAGCCCTGGCATCGGCCCGATTCGCCTGATCGGCCCCGTAGAACCCGGCCATCACGAACGCCTGCGGCGTGGTGGTCCTGATCGCCGCGTCCGCCATGCGGGGTCCCGCGGGGCGCTCGAGCTTGCGGTACTCCGCGCACACCCCGGGAGAGACCCGCTCCCGCGAAGGGAGCGAGCCAATGTACCGCTCGATCAGCGGCATCACCTGCTCACGCTCGATGTCACCAACCACAACGATCTCGATCGGTGAGGTGGCGATGATGCGCTCCAGCCACGCCTGCGCCTCCGCCAGGTCCAGCTTGTCGACCTGCGCCACGGTCAGCGGCTGCACCTTCGCGATGCGCTCCGGATAGAGCACCGACGCCGCGAGCCGAGCCCCGTACGCGCTCGGATTCTCGAACGATTCTTCGATTCCTTCCTTCGCCCGCGTGCGGTACTGATCGAACGCGACGGGGTCGATCTTGGGTTCCGTGAGGAGGAGATGGGCGAGCTGAAAGCCGGTCTCGAGCTCCTCGGGGCTCCCCGAAATCGTGAGCGAAGCCGAGTCCGTGTTCCCGCCGCCACCGCCGCCGCGCCCGCCACGCCCGCCCCCTCCGCGGCCACCGCCGAAGCCGCCGCCGCCGCGAACGCTTACCTTCCGCCCGGTCATGATCTCATTGATGTCCGTCGTCGAGAGGTTCTTCGTGGAGGGGCGAGACCACGCGAGGAGGGCCGCGCTGGTGATGCCGCGGTTCTCGGCGGTCTCGAGCATCTCGCCGCCGATGAGATCGATGCTGATGCTGACTTCGTTGGCACGCTCCGTCATGTGGCGGAAGTGGACCCGGGTGTTGTTGCTGAGCCAAGACGACCAGATGGCGCTGGCGGTGTGCACGGTGGATTCGACCGTCGTCCCCGCCTCGGGGAGCTTGGCCAGGAGCGTCGCAGCGCGGACCTCTTCCAACTCGGCCGCGGGCTTCACCGCGAGCGCCCTGGTGCCGACATCGAGAAGCTCCGCCTCAGAGGGCACGCTGTCCCCCGAGGGCAGAGTGGCGATAAACGCGACCGCGCTCGGCTCGAACTCCTTCGCGAAGCGACTCGCGACCTCCTCGGGCGTGATCGTGGGGAGCAGAGAGCGCATGAGCTCAAGTCGCTGCTCGGGCGACATCGTCGGCTCGCCCGACGCGACGTCGTTGTTGATGCGACCGATCAGCTGCGAGGCCTGCGCGGTCTTGCGGGTTTCGACCGCGCGCTCGGCACCGGAGATCATCTCCTTGCGCACGCTCTCGAGCTCGTGGGCGGTGAAGCCGAAGGCGCGGGCCCGCTGCAGTTCGAGAGCGATCTCGTTCAACGCCTCCTTCCACTTCCCGGGCTGCGCACGCGCGGAGAGTTCGGCGCTGTAGAGCGCCGCGTCGTTGCTCTGCGAGACCCGCGCGTTCAGGAAGCTGGTGCCGCCGCGCGACACCTTGTCGTTCATGCGGCGGTTGAAGGCCTGAGAGCCCAGCGAGGCGACGAGGTCGTCACGCATCTGTGGGACGGTGGTCGTGGCGGGGCGCGCGGGCTCGATGCGGACGATCTGCAGGTCCTCGCCGCGGATCTCGGGATCGCTCACGACGATGGCGAAGCTCTTCTCGTACTTCTTGACGCCAACATCCTGCGGACTCGGGCGTGGCTTCTTCGGGAGCGAAGCGAACTGTTCGCGAATGGCAGCCTCGACCTTCGTCGGGTCGGTGTCGGCAACGACGATCAGCGTGGCGTTCGATGCGCCGTACCACTTCGAGTAATAGTCGCGGAAGTCCTTCTCCTGTACCGAGCCGATGGTCTCCTCTGTGCCGATCGTGATCCGCTTGCCGTAGAGCGAACCGGGGGTCATGCGCTCGAGCACGGCATAGCTGGTGCGCTGCCGACCCGAGAGACTTCGGCGTCGCTCTTCCTGGATGATCCCGCGCTCGGCCTCGACCTCCTTCGGAAGGAGCGAGAGATTGCCGACCACATCGGCGAAGAACGTCAGACCCTTCGAGAGCGTCTCACCCTCGGCGCTGGGCAGCGAGAGTTGGTACGTCGTCTGCTCGAAGCTCGTGAACGCGTTCTGATCTCGCCCGAAGGTCATACCCAGCGACTGGAAAAAGGGCACCAGCGAGCCGGGCGCGAAGTTCTTCGAACCGTTGAAGGCCATGTGCTCCAAGTAGTGCGCGATGCCCCGCTGCGAATCGGTCTCGTTCAGCGAGCCCGTGTGCATGTGGATCCACACTGTCGCCCTCCCCGGTGGGTTGTCGTGCGGCATCACGATGTAGCGAAGCCCGTTGTCGAGCTCGCCCGTGCGCAGCAGCGGATCCGTCGGGAGATCCTGCGCCAGCGCAGCGGAGATGCCCAGCGAACCGGCGACAAAGACCACGAACGCGCTGCGAGGTGTCAACATGCGAGACTCCTTCAACCCCCCCGGATGAGCGCCAGTCTAACATCCGGTCAGCCGCGCGGAAGCACCTTCCACGCCACCCGTACCAACGCGACGCAAGGAAGCAAGCCCATGGCGGACACGCTCAAGACCCGACCGTTCGTCATCGCCCGCCGTGTTCGTCTCGTGTGCGGTGTGCTGGCCGTGATGAGTATCGCCGGGTTCCTCGCATCCGCCCACACCGCGTTCCTGCTGATGCACCGATCGTGGGCGATCGGGATCACCGGCGGTTGCTTCGAGATCGGGCAGGACCCGTACGTTCGCCGGTGGGGAAGCATCACTCCCACCCCCGACAACGGGGTCAACTTCGTCACCCAGCAGTCGTGGGACGGCGGCTACTCCGCGGCGTGGCGCCCCTTCCGCGCCGGCTCATCCAAGGCCTC
>JBMOHX010000350.1:0-4313 GCA_049317625.1 Phycisphaerales bacterium | reverse complement strand
TGCTCCGCGCGGAGCTCGAGCAGTGCCGGGCCCGTCTCCTGGACGCACCGACGCGTGCGGATCTCGAGCGGATCGCCGCGTCGGACGACGGCACTCCGCTGTTCCGCGACGCCGCGAGGGCACTGTGCCTTTGGCTCCCGGTCTGCGACGCGGCGATCGAATCACGACTGCCGATGGCACTCGAGGGGTGATCCCCTGATTTCGGACCCGACTCTCTCCCATAACGCGCCCCGATCACCCGCAGACTCGGCCAACCCGTCGCGGTCGGCGGCCTTCGGGGCCGGTGGAGGCACCACGGCCGACAGCGATCGCGTTCGTATCCCGATCCCATCCTCGTGACACGCGTGCCGCAGCCGAATACCCGGAGTTTCGCGATCCGCAGCCGCGGGTTGCTCATCGCTGCCACGGTGGCGCTGCAGGCGCTGGTGATCGGGGCGGGCGCGATTTTCACACAACTGATCACCAGCTCGGGCCTCTCCGATCGGCTCCACGACGCGCTGACGACCGAGAACTCCCGCGTGGTCGACCGGGTGTGCGCCCAGCTCGACGCCCTCTCCGCGGGTCCTCTCACCTTCGGAACCGAGGAGTGGGTGCGGGCCCAGAAGCTCGTGGAGTCTCAGCCGCTGCCAATCGGTGCGGCGTTGTTCCTTTTGGACGCGGACGACCGCGTGCTCTGCCACGGCGGGCTCTCGCGCAACGCCAACCTGCGAAGGATGGACTACGCGGAACAGCAGGTTCGACTCCTGCCGAGCCAGGAGACGTGGGAAATCGGCAACCTGAACCCGGGTGTCACGCTCGCGGCCGAGGCGGAGATGGTCTCGGGCCCCACGGTGCTCGCGCTGAGGTACGACGCGGCCCGCGAGGTGAAGGTCGTGATGATGCAGCCGCACGCCGCGATGGCCGCGGCGGGGGAGCGCCTGACCGAGGGTCTGTGGGTGGTGGGCCTGCTCGGGTCCGCGCTGGTCCTGATGATCAGCACCGCGGGCCAGTTTGCGCTCGTGCACCGGTACGACACGGTGCTGAGCCGGGCCAACCGCGAGCTCGAAGCGGAGGTCGAGCGCCGGACGCGCCGGGGCCTGGCGATCCGGAACGGGTTGATCTTTGGGCTCGCGAAACTCGCGGACTACAGGGACACGGACACGGGCCGTCATTTGGAGCGCATCTGCCGGTACTGCGAGATCCTCGCCCGCGAGTTGCGGCGCGAGTTCCCCGAGATCGACGATCCGTGGATCGACCTGCTCAAGCTCGCTTCATCGATGCACGACATCGGCAAAGTCGGCATCCCCGACTCGATCCTGCTCAAGCCAGCCTCGCTCACCGACGCGGAGCGCCGGCAGATGCAGACGCACACGCTGATCGGCAGCGACACGCTGATCGCGATCCGCAAGCGGGTGGGCGACGACGAGCTGATCAACATGGGCGTGCAGGTCGCACTCGAGCACCACGAGCGCTACGACGGCACCGGCTATCCGTACGGGCTGCGGGGCGACGAGATCGCGCTCTCCGCGCGGGTCGTCGCGCTGGCCGACATGTACGACGCGCTGACCTCCAAGCGCGTGTACAAGGCGGCGATGTCGCACGAAGAGGCCCGCAGGATCATCCTCCAAGCCCGCGGGGGTCACTTCGATCCGCGCGTCGTCGACGCGTTCGATCGTGCCGCGGGCGCGTTCGACCGAGCCCGCGCCGAACTCGCCCCGCCGCCGGACTCGGCGGTCGTTGGGCGCATCGCGGCCTGATCCCGCGACCATCGGGCTCCGCTCCCTACGCTTGGCCGTGGAACGCAGCGACCCCAAGAGACCGCCGCGGCTGCTCGTGGTGATGCCCTCGTGGCTGGGCGATTGCGCGATGGCAACGCCCGCGCTCGCGCACATCCGGCGCTCGCTCCCGGGCTGGTTCATCGGGGGGCTGGTCCGGCCGGGGAACGACCAGCTCTTCGCGGGGTCTTCGTTCTTCGACGAGCTGCACGTCGAACGCTCTTCGGGGGTCCTGGGTCCGAAGTTCATCGCCGCGAAAGTCCGACCCCGACGCTACGACTCCTCGCTGCTGCTCACCAACTCCTTCTCCACGGCCCTCATCGTTCGGATCGCGGGGATCCCGCGTCGCATCGGGTACGACCGCGACGCGCGTGGGTTGCTGCTGACGGACCGGCTCCGGGCACCGCGCCGATCCGGGGGCGACTGGGCGCCCATTCCCGCGGTGACTTACTACATGCACGCGGCCAACTGCCTGCTGGACGCGGCCCATCCTCGCGAGCTCTCGCAGGGCACACCGCTGACGAACGAGTGCCTCTCGCTGGCGACGACCCCCGACGAGGAAGCCGCAGCCAGCGCGATCCTCGCGAAGGCGAACCTCGCACCCGACGCCCCGTTCGTGCTGCTCAACCCGGGCGGGAACAACCCGGCGAAGCGCTGGCCTCCCGATCGCTTCGCCGCGCTCGCGGATCACCTGCACCGCGCGCACGGCCTGACTTCACTGGTGAACGGTTCGCCCGCGGAGGCGGACCTGGTTGAGTCGATCGTGAACGGCTGTAACGCGCTGACCCCGGTGGCCGGCCTGCCCGGACTGGGGATCACCATCGGCGCGCTCAAGGCGCTCGCCAAGCGTGCCCGGCTGATGGTGACCAACGACACGGGCCCCCGCCATCTCGCGGCGGCGTTCGGCGTCCCGGTCGTCTCGATGTTCGGGCCGACGGACCATCGGTGGACGACCATCCCGACCCGCCCCGGAGCCCCGGAACGCGTGATTCTGGCGGACCCCACCCTTCCATCATCCGAACTTGCCAACGACCATCCGCAGCGCTGCGCGATCGAGCGGATTGAGCTCGAACGGGTGGTGGGAGCGGTCGATGAACTCCTCTCCCGCCCGGTGGTCGCGGAGGCGCGATGATCGTTGCCGCGGGGGGTCCGAGGGGCCTACACTCACCTCCCCCTGAAATGCCAACTGGGGGACCGCGGCCCGGGGCGGGTTTCGACAGCCAGATCCGATTGGGGGCATAGCTCAGTTTTGGTAGAGCGCATCCATGGCATGGATGAGGTCAGGGGTTCGAGTCCCCTTGCCTCCACTTTCGAACGACGCCGCGAACACCACGTTCGCGGCGTTTTTCATTGAGAACTCGGAGCGAAAGCTCCGGCCCCGCTCAAAACGTCTTCCGCAACCGCTTCGGCGGGATCTTCAACTGGTCCCGGTACTTCGCGACGGTCCGGCGTGCGATCTCGATCCCCCGCTTCTTCAGCTCGTCGACCAGCGCTTCGTCGCTGAGCGGGTTGGCCTTGTCCTCGGCCTCGACGATCTCCTTCAGCGAAGCCTTAATGGCGTCCCACGCCATGTCCTCACCGCCGCCGCCGCTCTCGCTCTTGGTCTGCACGCCGCCGGAGAAGAACTTGCGCAGGGGCCAGATGCCCCGGGGGGTAGCGAGGTACTTCTCGGCGACGGCGCGGCTGACGGTGGCGACGTGGATCCCCAGCTCGTCGGCGACCAGGGTCATCGGGAGCGGCTTGAGCGCCTGCGGGCCGTAGTCGAAGAACTCGCGCTGCTTCTCGACAACAACCGTCACGACGCGCAGCAGCGTGCGGCGCCGCTGGTTCACCGCGTCCATGAGCCACTGGGCGTTCGAGAGGTTCGTGCGGATGAAGTCACGGTCCTTCTTCACGACGTCGCGGCTCTTGGTGAGCTTCGCGTACTCCATATTGATCCGCAGGTTCGGGATCCGCGAGTCGTTGAGGTACGCGACGTAGCGGTCCTCGTCTGGGTCGTACTCCACGATCGCGTCGGGGATGATCGGCCGGGCCGATTCGGTCACCAGCCTGCGGGCCGGCGCGAGGCTCAGCCGCTTGAGCAGCACGAGCGCCTCTTTGATCTCGTCCATCGAAAGGCCCGCCCGCTCGGCCACCCGCGGGAGCCGGTTCTGCGTGAGGTCCTCCATGTGGTGCTCGACGATCGTCCTGGCGTGGGCAAACGCCGCGGCGGGCCAGCCGAGTTCTTCGCGGTCTTCTTCGAGCGCATCGAGTTGAAGGAGCAGGCACTCGCCCGCGTTCCTCGCGGCGACGCCCGCGGGTTCGAGGAAGAGCTGAGCCGCGCCGAGCGCGTGCTCGAGGCGTTCGGGGGTCACGGCCCCCGAATCTCTCTCGTCCTGCGGGACTCGGTCGAAGACGGTCTCCAGCGGCGTGCGGAGGTACCCGTCTTCATCCAGGAACGCGATCACGTGGCGGCCCGCGGGCTTGAGGTGCTCGTCCACGTCGGCCAGGGCCCACTGCGCGAGGAGTTGCTCGGAGAGTGATTCGCTCCGCGCGGGGGCGGACGCCATCGCGTCCATC
>JBMOHX010000349.1:0-4316 GCA_049317625.1 Phycisphaerales bacterium | reverse complement strand
CTCGCGCACGTCCGCGAGGCCAGCAACCGCGACGCTTTGGACGCGAGCCACGAGTTCAACAAACCCGTGACGTTCCGGACGCAGGTGCCCGGCCAGATGCGCTACGGCACCGGTCATGTGCAGATCGCGGGGGTCGAAGTGAGGGGCGCAGACGGGCAACCCCGCCGCGCCTTCTCGTTCCGCGACACCGTGACCATCGAAGCCATGCTCACCCCGCACGTTGACGTGGAAGACCTCAGCGTCTCGTTCCTGGTCCGCGACATGACCGGGGTGGATCTCATGGGAACAACCACCTTCGACGAGAAGGTCAAGCTCCGGGCCCGGGCGGGCCGCCCGCTCCGCGTTCGTTTTTCATTCCCGGCTTCGCTGCGTCTGGGGAACTACGGCGTCTCGCTCGCGGTGACGCGGGTCTCGCGCCGCGACTACTCCGACGTGGTGCTGTTTGATCAGGTCGACGGGTGCGCAGCCTTCAGCGTGATGCCCGACCCGGAACGCCCGGTGCACTACAAGTTCCACCAGGACACCTCGGTGGAGTGGGAGGAGACCCCTTGACCACGGCGGTAGCGGACAACTACAGATACTGGCGCGACCACGGGGGCGATTGGGCGGCCGAGTACGCGCGTCGCAAGACGTGGATGGTGCTCTACCACATCCAGGAGATCATGCTCTCCGAGTACGTCCTGCGGCACGCCCGCGCGAAGCCGGAAGGCCTGCGTGTGCTCGAGTTCGGCTGCGGCGTCGGCCGGCACCTCTTCAACCTGCGCAAGCTCCCGGGCGTCGACGCGCACGGTTACGATCAGAGCGACGCGATGGCGAGGTCGATGCTCGCCTGGGCGAGCCCGGAGTGGTACAAAGAGCACGTGACCGTCGGCGATCCGACGGGGCGGCTTCCGTACGAGGACGCCAGCTTCGACCTGGTCTACACCGCCGAGGTGCTGGTCCACGTCCGCCCGGAGGATCTCCAGGGCGTCCTCTCGGAACTCGTGCGCGTCTGCCGCGGCCACACGCTGCACTTCGAACCCAGCGACGATTACCCGGTCTACTCCGACGTTCACTCGGGGTGCTGGAAGCACGACCTCCCGGTTTCCTACTCGGCGATGGGGCTCCAGTGCGAGACCTTGGAGCGCGGGTACAAGGCGCACACCCCGATGCGTACCTCGGTCGCCGAAGCCCCCGTGTTCCGGTGGGAGCCGGCGGTGCTGGAGCTCTACAGGACCCTCGAGGAGAACATCGACCGCGGGTTCGACGTCACCGACGCGGCGATCAAGCGCCTCGAAGCCGAGAACGCATCGCTCCATGCTTCCCTGACCGGGCTCGATGGTGAGTGCGAAGCGCTCCGAACCGAGGCCGCGGCCGCGGGGCTCCGCGCGGCGGACCTCTCCTCCCGGCTCGACGCCGAATCAACCGCGGCTTCGGTGGCACGCGCGGAGCTTGAGGCAACCCGCACCCAGGCGGGGGAGCTCTCGCAGCAAGTGTCGGCGCTTCAAGACGCGAGCGAAGGGCTCCGGTCCCAGCTCGAGCAGACACGGGAGGCTCTGGAATCCTCCCGATCCGCGGAGGCCGGGCTGCGGGGATCGCTGGCGGCCGAGTCGGCCGAGGTTCAACGGCTCGCCGATGAACTCGCGCGGGTGCGGGGCGAGCTCGAAAGAACCGCGGCGGAGTTCGAGCGGTCGCGGAAGGCGTGGGTGTTGGAGTCGTTGGGGAGCGATGCACGGACGGGCGCGTGGCAGTCCCGCGCGCGGGAGTTGGAAGCGAAACTCGGAACCGTGGGGGCTGCACTCGAGCAGGCCCGCGCGGTGCAATCAGACTTCGTCGCCGCGGTCCGCGCGGCGCTACGGTGAGGCGAAACAGCACAGCAGGGCGAGCGGGGAACCCGCAGCCAGGAGAGGAACGTGGGCACGAGCAACTGGCAACAGATTCCGTTCTGCATCGATGCACTGATGAAGATGGCGCCCAGCCGCGTCCTCGACATCGGGGTGGGGTTCGGTCGATGGGGCATCATCACGCGTGAGTTCTGTGACGTGTGGTATTCCAGAGTGTTCAAGGAAGACTGGAAGGTGCACATCGAGGGGATCGAGGGGTTCCCCAAGAGCATCACGGACTACCACGCCTCGTTCTACAACAAGATCCACATCGGGGACGCCGCGGAGCTGATCCCGACGCTGCCGGGGCCATGGTCGGTGGTGATCTTCGGCGACGTGCTCGAGCACTTCACGAAGGAGCGGGCGAACGAGCTGCTGAACATCTGCCTCGACCGGGCGGAGTACGTGCTGGTCAACATCCCGATCGGCGAGGACTTCGAGCAGGGAGAGGCGTACGGGAACGCCTACGAGCGGCACCTTTCGCAGTGGTGGCCCGAGGATTTCCACCCGTTCGGGCTCGTGAAGCACGTGCTGCTCAAGGACCACGTCGGCCGGCCGTACGGTTCGTTCGTGCTGTCCCGCAACGACCCGAAGGACCTCAAGTCTGGGCTGTTCTCGCGCGGGTACGACTACGAGCAGCCGGCCCCGGTCGCCCAGGCTCCGGATACCGCGCCGATCGTGGCGCGAGTGAAAGAACTCGCCTTCGAGCTCGACTACATCAAGCGGAGCGAGAGCTACAAGATGGTCTCGCGCCTGCGCCGGAACAAGCTTCTCCGCGCGGCGAAAGCCTCGCTGGGCTCGACGGGGCCTGCGCTCCGCGTGGAAGTTCTCTCCCGCCCCGGCCAGATCGGCCAGGGTCACGAGGCGTGGATCCTCGGCGTGAGCGGCGCGCCCGGCGAGCCCTGCGTCCCGTGGGACTACGTCGATTTCGAGGGCGAATGGGTCGCCCACGAGGCCGAGCACAGGCCGTACGGCAAGTGCTACATGTCCAAGTCGGGGGCCGCGAGCGTCCGGACCGGGAATGATCCGGTTCTGACGATGATGACCCACCCGTGGAGCGGGGTTGTCCGCGTCGAGTTCGGAGGTCGCTCGGAGATCATCGATCTCTCTTCACCGCAAACCGGGCAGATCGAGCTGCGACCGGCGCGGACGCCGATGAAAACGCTCGCGCTCCCGCCGGTCGCGACGGCTCCCGCTTCACCGACGGTTCGCGAGGTCAAGCCCATCCCCGCCCCGCAGCGCCCCTTCACCGCGGCCGAGCGCGGCTTCATCGAGTCGATGAAGCCCCAGCCCGACGCCTCGGTCGCGGTTCACTGCCCCAAGTGGCTCGGGGTTTCGAGCTCGACCCGCATCCTCTTCGCGAACACCTACCCGGTCCCCGCGGACCCCTCGATCGATCCCTACTCGATCACCGACGCCGACATCGAGCACCACGCCCGCGCGCTCCACGCGAGCGGCGCGCTCCACGTTGTGTTCTCCGGGGGCGACGAGTCGCACCTGAAGATCGCCAAGCGGCTGCGCGCGCTGCGCCCGGAGATCACGGTTGATCTCTTCTGGCACGGCTCGTACCACCAGATCGGCGAGGAGTACGTCTGGCACATCCTCAAGCTCTGGATGGCCGCCGTGCGTTCGGGCGACATCCGCTCGATCCTGACCTGCAAGGCCGGCATGGAGGACTTCTTCCGCAGCGCCGGCATCCCGTCGTCGCTCCTGCTCAACTACGTGCCCGGGGACGTGATGCAGCCCCCGACGGTCCCCGCCTCGCCGATGCGTGCGGGGCTCTGGCTCAGCGGTCAGAACTTCCGCAAGGCGCCCTACGCGATGATCGCGGCGATGCGGATGGTCGGGGACGTCCGGATCCACGGCGCGGGGCTCGACCCCGCGGCGATGGAGCTCATCAAGGAGCTGGGCCTGCCGGCGGAGGAGATCTCACCCACTCCGGTCTCTCGCTCGTCGCTCATCGAGGCGATCAGACGCACGCACGTTTCGCTGTACGTCACGCTCTCGGAGTGCTGCCCCATGCTCCCTCTCGAGAGCATGCAGGCCGGCGTCCCGTGCCTCATCGGCCCCTGCTCGCACCTCTTCGACGACAACAGCTATCTCTTCGACCGACTCGTCGTGCCCTTCCCCGACCGCGCCGACGTGATCGCGAAGTACTTCAGCCGCGTGGTCGCCGAACGCGACGAGATCATCGCCGAGTACGCCCGGTACGCGCCCCGCTACAACGAGCGGGCCCGCGCATCGGTCGCGCGGTGGATCGCCGAAGGCCCCTCGCTCGCCCGCGAGTCGGAACTGTTGACCGCGGCCGTCCGCTGACCCCGCCGTCGGAGCCGCGCCGTGCCGACCACCTGCTTCATGTCGTTCGAGATCCACCCCACCACCATGGGCGGGTGCGGGGTGCTCATCCACCACGCGGCGGACGTGCTCCTCAACGCGGGGCACGAAGTGGTGCTC
>JBMOHX010000348.1:0-4318 GCA_049317625.1 Phycisphaerales bacterium | reverse complement strand
CGCCGGTTCACTGCTTGAACCGTCGGTGGGAGCAAACGGCTCGACGTGATTCGCACCCAAGCGTGACTTGACTGTATGTACGCCGGGCCGCGATCGGAACCGTCGCTTGTGCCTCGAACGCCCTCGCCTGGCAGCGCTCCAGGTGGCCCATCCGTCTCTCGGCGGGGCGGGCCGTTCAACGGTTGGCAAACGCGCTCGTCAGGCACAGCCACCCACCAGCCATAACCGCGAAGGATGGCGGAGCCGCCCGCGACATGGCCCCCAGATGCTGCATCGGTCCCCGGCGCGGCAAACACCCCGCTTCGCCGCCGTTCGTGCCACGCGAGCCTCCGGCACGGAGTACCGCGAGTTTCCTCGTTCATTCGTCGAGTTTTCCAAGCCCCGACGAATCCGGGCCCCATCCAAGAGCGATCCAACCTCACCAAGGAGTTCTGCATGCACGCATACGTCTTCTTCGCGTCGGTGTTCGCTCTCTGCTCCATCGCCTTTGCCCAGCCCGCCAACATCGAGTTCAAGAACGGCGTCGCCGGGTGGCGCACGGTGCTCGATGGGGTCATGGGGGGGCGTTCGACGGGTCGCGTGACACAGCCCGAGGACGGCATTCTCCGGTTCTCCGGCGAGCTCTCGCTCGAGAACAACGGCGGCTTCTCGCAGACGCAGACCACCGTCCCCGCAGCGTCCTTCAAGGGCGCGACGGGGATCGAGGCCAGAGTCCGCGGCGACGGCCGCACCTATCAGTTCGACGTCCGCTGCTCCGATGTCCGCATGATGGCCGGGAGCTTTCAGACCAAGTTCGAGACGGTCGCCGGCGAGTGGGTCACGCTGACCCTCCCCTTCGAAGACTTCCGGTTGTACAGCTTCGGCCGTCCGGTTCCGGATGCGCCCGAACTCGTCCCGGCGCGCGTGGAGTCGATCGGGGTGACGCTCGCGGACAAGAAGTCCGGCGCGTTTCAGTTGGACATCGATTTCATCCGGGCGATCGGCGGCGCGGAGGCCGCGCCGGCAGGAGGTTCGGACCTGGTGACCGTCGCCAAACGCGAAGGCTTGAACACGCTGCTCGCACTCGTCGGAGCCTCCGGGCTTCAACTGCCCGCCGACGACAGGGTGACGGTGTTTGCGCCCACAGACAAGGCCTTCGAAGCGGTCCCCGCCGAAACGGTGAAGTTCCTCACCAGCGAGGAGGGGCGGGCAACCCTTCAAGCGATCCTGAAGCACCACGTCCTTCCGATGGCCGTCGACTCGGGTTCGCTGCTCCAGCGACGCGGCGTGCTCGCGCTGTCGGGCCAGAACCTCGCCGTCGATGGGGATGCACTCACCATCGCGGGCGCTGCGTTGCTCAAGACCGATGTCCCGTTTGACGGGGGTGTGCTCTACGTGATCGATCGCGTGCTGATGCCCGAAACCCGATCCATCGCCGATATCGTGGGCGAGGATCCGAGACTCGCGACGCTGCTGAAGGCGGTCACAGCCGCGGGCATCGGCGGACTGCTCGGCAGCGAGAACGCGGGGCCATGGACCGTGCTCGCCCCGTCGAACGAAGCGTTCGCCGCGTTGGGCGAAGAGAAGATCAAGGCGCTGCTGGCCGATCCCGAAGCTTTGGCTGCCGTGCTGAGCGCGCACGTGATCCCGAGCCGCATCGCCCGGCGCGACATGCTCTCCCAGCAATCCGCACGCACGCTGCCCGGCCGTGACGCCGTCGCCTTCGAGCTCGTCGACGGGAAACTCACAGTTGGCGGCGCGGGCATCGTCGCGGCGGACATCCAGGCGTCGAACGGTCTGATCCACATCATCGATCGGGTGCTCGAGCCGGGTCACTCGGGGTCGCAGGGAGCTTCGGTGAGCATGTCCAAAGTGTCGCCTCAAAGCGTGGCGAGCCTCATCGAGCTCGCGATCGAGCGGGGTGCTCCGATCTTCAACGACGGCAACCCCGAAGCCTGCGCCGCGATCTACGAGGTGACGATCGCCGCGATTGTCGATCTGGCCGCGGGTGCTGCGGGGGGCGAGGGTACCGAGGCGCTGCGCCTCGCGCTCGCGGAAGGCCAAACGGAGAAGGACGGAACGAAGCGGGCGTGGATCTTTCGGCGAGCGATGGACCGCGTGTACCGGGAGACGAGCCGCGGGGGCGAGCGGTAAGTCGAGAGAGCCTCTGGCTTCACGCGATCGCCTGGGCTACCGAGTCGGTTTGAGCGGTGCGCCCCCACTGCTCCGCGCCACCCGATGGTTGGCGAACTCGACAGCACCGGCGCTGCCGCTTCCGTGACAGCCACACGCGTCGCGGGTACCCTTGGCCGCGCGGTGGCGGGAATCGCGGGGCTGCCTCGGCCCCCCACTGCCGCGGCAGCGAGATCTCAAGGGGCAGGCATGAGCGCAAAGAAGAAGACGTCCGGACGCCGAGTGGCCGCGGTCGCAGCCGCGGCTCCCGCTGGCACGCAGACCGCGGCCGAGCGAAAGACAGCAGAAGCCCAGCTTCGCTCGTTGATCACCAAGTTCGCGCCGGACCATCTGCGGCTGGCGACCGCTGTGCGACGGTCGCTCCGAAAGCGTTTGCCCAGCGCTTACGAGGTGGTGTACGAGTACCGCAGTTGGTTCGTCATCAGCTACTCGCCGACCGGGCAGGGGTACGAGGGAGTCCTCGCCATCCGCGGGGACGCGGACGGCTTGAAGCTCTACTTCAACCAAGGCAAGGACCTGCCGGACCCTGAGAAGCTGTTGCAGGGGTCGAGCCAGACCCGCTGGATTCAGGTGGAGCGAGCGTCGACGGTCGCGCGTCCGGCGGTGGCGGACCTGATCGAAGCGGCCATCGCGCACAACCGAGTGCCGTTCGCCGCGGAAGGTCAGGGGCCGGTGGTGTTTCGTTCTGCGACGGCGAAGAAGAGTTCGCGGCGGAAGCCTGGATGACGGGGGCGGGATGAACCGCCGGTTTCTGCGATCGCACGTTTCGGAGTCGGGATTGGGAATGGAGCGGAGGACTTGCGGCACGGAGTCGGGCGCTTCGTTGCTCCAGTAGTCGGAGATCGCGACACACGTCGTCCCTGTCCAGAAGCTACGCAGTTCCCGGGATAGCGGCATTCCGGCGCGGATGTCGACACCTCTCGGTTTCAACCGCACGAACTCACGGATCACGAGGCCGACCTCAACGCGCGCTTCACGCGGTTCGATAGAGCGGCTGATCACCTTGATGGCATTTACGCGATCGGCGACGAGGCCGGGTCGACGGATGTTCCACCGACCCAACGATCGGCGACCACGCCATCCTGACGACGGCGCTTCACACCCAGGGCCGTACGGAGGAGGCTCGCGCCGCGATTCAGGCCATCCGCGCCCTGATGCTGGAGGGGCCGATCGACGGCGACGACCAGAAACTCGTGGCCGAGGCCAGGGCAGCGCTCCCGGGCGCCGATTCACGCGAAGAAAGCAAGTTTGTCGTTGCGCTCGATCCGAGACTTTCCCGCCTGGAGTGACGTGCGGTGCGGTGCTTGCGCGGGCCGAGGGCTCCGGCAGGCAACGACCGCGGACGTTCTTGCTCGTGTTCCATCACAGGAAGGGAAAGCCATGAATCCAGCAACAGTCGCGGCGATCGGAGCGTTTCTAGCCACCACCGTCCCGGCGACAGCCGACGTCTCGTTTGGCTTCCTCAGGGGCGAGGCTTGGTTGGATCTGAATGTGACTGCCTATGGCATTGCCGCGCAGTCGGGTCGGATCGCGGGTGGATACGAGCCCCGGTATCCGGGTTCGTTTGGCGTTGCAGCTCCCGTGTATTGGGATGACATGCGGGCGTCCCCCACCCTCACGACGCGGTACTACCCGGGCACCGGTGGGTGTTGCCGCGCGATCACGCCGGACGGCAGGTTCGCCGTCGGTCGGAATGGGTACGACCCGGTCGTCCAGCACGTCGGCCCGTTCATGTGGGATCTGTCGACTCGTACGGCGATCCCGCTGGCGTATGGGGCGACCTGGTACAGAGACTCGCCGTACGCCGTCAGCGCAGACGCGGGAGTGGTCGTCGGCCAGGACGGCGGCCAGGCGGTGATCTGGGCCGGCGGCCAGCGTTCGGTGATCGTCCCGAGCGACCCTCAGACGAGCACTGAGTCGGCGGCGCGGGCGGTGAGTGCGGACGGTTCTCGCGTGGCCGGCTACCGGGGTTCGGCCGGAGATGGGTCGGGCAGGCGATTCGACGCCTTCGTGTGGAGCCAGGCGACCGGGGCTCAGACCCTGCCGTCCTCGGTGCCGGGCGCAACCAGCACCGCGGCCATGGGCATCAGCGCGAGCGGCGAGACCATCGTCGGCTACTGCGGCGAGCGCTACGGAGAGCAGTGGC
>JBMOHX010000347.1:0-4326 GCA_049317625.1 Phycisphaerales bacterium | reverse complement strand
GGAAGGCGTGAGCGCCTTCGTCCAGCGAGATGTTCCCGTTCGACCCCGCGAGATTCGCGACGACGCACGCCTGATACGTGCCGAGAGTCCCCACATGCTGAGTCAAGACGCCGCTCGCGGCGTTGCCGACGATCAAGGTCGAGCGGACGTCGGCTGCGCCGTTGAGGCGGAGGACACTGCCGCCGTCGATGGTGAGCGGAGCGGTATGAAGAAAGTCACCGTTGCAGGTCAACTCGCCGAGGTCCAGGTCGAGTGTTCCCGAGCCCAGGAAACTCGCCGACGCGCAGGTCAGCCGGGAGCTGGCGCTCAGGCGCACGATTGCCGACCCACCGTCGATGTCACCGGCGTTGAGTTGGTCGCAGGTGACGCGTGCCGCGGCGCCGGATATCTGCAGAATAGCGGAGCCCGCGGCGAGGCCGTTCGTGTTGGAAGAGACGAAGATGTCGTCGGTGACCGTGAGCACCGAGGGGAGACCGGAGGTCGTACGCACAACCAACTGCCCGTCTCCCGTTGGGTTGCCGCCGATGCGGAGGTCGCCGTTGACATTCAGCGACGACGCGTCCACCGTCCCGACGGCGCCAGATGTCTGGCCGAGGAGTACATCGCGAAAGGTCGCGATCGAGGAGACGTCGACCAACAGCGTGTCGGTGAAGCCGGAGTTGGGGTCGAGAAGGAGGTTCGTGTTCGCGGCGTCGATCGTGCCGCCGGCGGTCACCCGCACGGTGGCCGGTCCGAGCGTGCCACGGAGCAATGCAGCAACGCCCGTCATGCGCAACGTCGACGCGTCAACCGTGAGATGACCTCCCGATCCGCTGTTCGCGCCGACTCCGACATCGCCCGACACAACCAGCAACCCTCGCTCAAGGTACGCCGAGCCCCCGGTGTCGATGTCGATCGAGCCGGTCAGGTGACCCGCGGCGTTCGTGATGCGCACCCCAACGTCGTCGCCCCGGTAGAAGTGACGCAGGGATCGCGGCACTGAGCCGTCATAGGTCACCGTGTAGTTGCCCGAGATAATGCCGTCGAGGAAGTGAAGCTCGTCCGTGGACGTCGGCACCTGGCCCGGGCTCCAGTTGTTCGCGTTGGAGGCGTTGCCGCTGAGGTTCGAATCCCACGCGAGAATCGCGCCGTGAGAACAGGGGGCGGTGCCGGCGGCGAGCAACAGGGCGGCGATGGCGGTCGAGCGGTTCATCGGTGAGACTCCATGGGGTACATCTCACACGGCGAGCGCCGAACAGTTCGCGGGCCGCGATCTGAGGTCTGATTTATCGCTTTTCGCTTTATCGCTTTGCCATTTACGCCGTTTCGCCGTCAGCACCCCGCGTCCCAGTGCTCGAAGAAGACGATGACGTCGTCGCCGTCGACGGAGCCGTCGCCGTTGGTGTCGGCGATCGGGAGCCCCAGGTCCCAGGCGGCGAAGAGGTCGATGACGTCGTCGCCGTCGACGTTCCCGTCGGCGTTCTGGTCGGAAGGGCAGAGTGCCTCCACCTGGACATTCGTCGGGTTCACGATGACGCGTGTGCGGGGCGGGAGGTCGAGGGTGGTGAAGTTGCCGGAGACCGAGTTGGCTGTGAGCAACGTGTACACCTCGCCGCCGAAGGGGACATAGCCGGGTACAAAGCGCACGCGCAGCGTGCCGTCGATGGTGAGTGCGCCAAGCACCACAAACTTGTCCATGTTCGCCGCGGCGGTGCCGCCGATCTCCATGTCCACGACGGACGAGTTGAGGAAGTTCTCCATGTTCACGTTGCCCACCACGCTGAGTTGGCCGGTGACATCGACGCCCGCACCATTGGGGCGGATCGTGCCCGCGGCGATCCAGGTCCGCGGGGACACGCCGATGGTGCCGAAGCCGCTGGTGATGTCGCTGATGTCGCTCGAGAGGTCGGTGTCGTTGCAGAAGAGGAAACCCCCGGCGAGCTCGACGTCGCCCACCGCGGCGACACTGGTGTCGCGCAGCGTCACCTGGTTCGCGTTGGTCCGGATGGTGCCATCAAAGGAGAAACCGGTGGACGTCGCGGTACCGAGCGTGAGGTTGCCGGTGGCGGTGATGACGCTGCCGGATGTGCCGCGGATCTGCGAGTTGATGGCGCCCGCGCCCGTGAAGCCGCCGGTGTTGCTGAAGTCAAAGAGGGTGCCGGTGAGGGTGCCGGCGCCGCTGACGATGCCCTTGAGGATGAACCCCTGGGGCGTGGTGGCGTTGATCGTGCCGAGGTTGGTGATCGTTGGTGCGTCGATGGTGCCGCCGCCGGAGATGGTTCGCGTTCCCGAGAAAGTGATGCCGTTGGGCGCGGCGATGGTGCCCGCGGCGATGGTGGTGTCGCCGACGGAAGCGGTGTTCGCGTCGAGCAGTGTCACTGTGTGCGCGCCGACAGAGAGCGCGATGCTTCCACCGTTGTAGCCCGTAAGGCTGTCCGACCGTCCCAGGATCAGAGGGCCGGTCGCCACGATGTTGTTGCCGAGACCGGTCGAGGAGACCGCGGCGTCGACATGGCCAGATCCTGTAAGGTCGACGCTGTCACCAAGCGGGGTGGCAGCCCCGGTGAACAAGAGGGTCGGCGCCAGCACCACGCCGGGGTTCATCGTCAATGAACTACCGGGCCTCATGTCGATGGTCGTGTTGGTTTGAAAGTCCCCGTTGTTCATGGTAATCGAGGTGCCGCCCCAGCACCGCACCACGTCCTGGCCGCCAAGAAGACCGTTCGTGATCGTGACGTCAACCGATCCTCCCTGCGCCGTGGCACTGCCGCCGAGGAACAGCCCGTCAAAGCTGCTCACGATTGCCCCGACGATCGTGA
Organism: Phycisphaerales bacterium; assembly: GCA_049317625.1. Lineage (GTDB taxonomy): Bacteria > Planctomycetota > Phycisphaerae > Phycisphaerales > UBA1924 > JBEIUO01. The sequence goes on along the minus strand of JBMOHX010000347.1, from coordinate 1,528 downwards.
TGGACGCTCGGCTCCCAGGGTTCGCCGCGGCGGTGATGACGTTTGCGAAGGCGTTCGCCCCATCTCTCGCGAAGAGCTCGGCCACCCCGGCGACGCCGATGTGAACCCCGCCATTGACGGCGAGCGTCCCGCTGTTCGCTACATCGAGCGTGCCTTCGCTGCTCGCTTGCTCTCCGACGGTCAGGTCCCCGTTGACGGTCACATCCGCCGATGGGCCAAACACGGTGATCCTTCCGTCCCTTAGAACGCCCGCCTTGAGCGGGTGATTCAAAGTCGCTTCGCCGCGCAAGAAGAGAGTCGAATCCAAGAGCCCATCGATGGCGAGCGGGCCGTTCTCCCAGATGAAGGGTCCACTGCAGTCCAGCAACCCGCGTTCGATGACCAGGCTGCTGTGGCCGCCAACGAAAGTCGCCGATGCGCAGCGAACGGTCCCCGACTGCAGAGAGAGCGTGCCCTGACCCCCGTGAACGTCACCCACGACCAGATCGTCGCAGATCAGTTCTGATAAGCCCACCGCCGCCGTCATGTCTCCGAGCGTCACAATCGCCGTTCCCGCGGCGGCGGCGCCGGTGTTCGCACCAATCAGGACGTCGCCCTGAGCATCGATCTGGGTCCCGGTTAAGTCCGGTCCTTCGATGATCCGGAGTACCGACGAGGATCCTGCCACCGGCGACATCGTGATCCCGCCGAGCAGCGTCATGCCCGCCCCGTCGCTGACCAGCACGCTGCTCGCGCTGGCGTTGGACGAGTTCCCGATCGTCAGCGTCGAGAGCTCCGCCACCGACGTGTCCAGGAGTGTCAGCGATGAATCGCCACGCAACGTCACGGTCGGCACCTCCAGCCGGCCCGCGACGGAGACGATGACGTCCGCCGTGCCGATGGCGCCCAGGTGCAACTGCTGACCCGTGAAGAGGGACTGCTCGATGGTGAACCGGCCGCCGGAGACCGAGGTGGCACCGATCGCGGTCGAGCCTCCAACGTGGAGTGCGGATGTTTCGAGCAAGATCTCCGACCCGTTCTCGATCGACATCGTGTTGGTGATCGAGTGCGGGAAGGAGGTGCGGATGGTCACGTTGTCGCCCAGGTACTGGTGCGAACGCACCGTCGGCACGAGCGAGTCGTACGTCACCGTGTAGTTGTTGTTCAGGGTCGAGTTGAACCGCAGATCATCGACCGCGGTAGGGCGCTGGTTGGGGTTCCAGTTGCTCGCCGTCGAGGCGTTGCCGTTGAAGAGCGCATCCCATTGCAGGATCGCGCCCTGAGCGGCGGTAACGGTTCCGGCAACAAGAACAAGCGCAGCGGCGCGAAGCGATGACGTCATGGCACAAAACTCCCGTGTGACCCCCACACGGCGCTCCCAAGCCACGCGAGGGGCCATCGGCACCACAGAATAACCGCGAGCTTGCGCTCACGGTTCTTATTTATCGCTTTTCGCTTTATCGCTTTGCCAATTTACGCCGCTTCGGCGGCGGGCGTCAGCACCCCGCGTCCCAGTGCTCGAAGAAGACGATGACGTCGTCGCCGTCGA
>JBMOHX010000346.1:0-4367 GCA_049317625.1 Phycisphaerales bacterium | reverse complement strand
GAGGCCGAGCCCGTGCCGACGTTGCCGCCGGAGCTGATCGGCAGGCCGCCGTTCAGCCCGAGGAAATCAATCGTTTCCTGAGCGTTGGCGACGCCCGACGCGGCCACGAGGGCCAGAATGGCAAACTTCTTCATGTCTTGTCTCTCCAAAGCAATGCAGTCTCAAACCGCGGCCGCTGGAGGGCGGAAACTCCCCCAACGTCCGTCACGGACCCACATCCGCGAAAACACGCCACAAGCCGGTTCCCCGGCCTTGCGCACACACCGATCCCGCGGCAACTCTCGCCGCTGACCCGCTCGTTGCACTGGTGAGGTTGTCTGTCTCTCTCTGCTCACCCCGGGCACTTCACCCGCCCGGACCGCCGCAGTTTAATGGGATCTCAACGGGTTGCAACGGAGAAAGCTCGCCCATTCGCAATTGAGTGGGGGCGCGCGCCCACCTTCCAGGCTCGCCGAGACGCTGCAATCGCTTTCATACCCTATCGCCACCCTATCACCCACGCCGCCTGCGCAGACAATGAAAAAAGGGCCTCGCCTGGCGGCGCGGCCCTTCTGAGATTTTGACGTGATTCAACCCGACTCAGCGCCGACGGCGGCCGGCGACCAGGCCGCCCAGGCCCATCATGGCCAGGGCCGACGGGGCCGGCACGGAGGTCAGCGAGACACTCCAGCCCGTGAATCCGCCGATGTCGGCGCCCGCGCGGTCGGCGACGTTGATGGACCACACGCCCTGAGCGTTCGCGCCCGCGAACAGGGACGTCAGATTGATCGGCGCCGAGGATCTTGCGCCCGTCGCACGGTAATCACCGCTGGCGATGACACCGCCATTGCCAGCAGCGGCGGCCGCGGCCCAGAGGTCAGCGCCGGAGTCGCTGAAGGTGTAGTCACCGTTCAAGTCGGCGCTAGCGCCAGCACCGGCGGGGGGCAGACCGATGCGGTTCATGAGGTTCACAGCGATGGGAGCCCCGGTGTTGGGGGTATAGGTGACGGTAGCGATGAGGTCGCCGACCCAGGTGTGGGTGAGGCCCTGCATGCCGAAGCTGACGCTCTGGATCGTGCCGGGGGGACCGGCAACGACGATGTTGCCGCCGTTCACACCGCCAACGGTGTTGTCGGGGATGGCCGCACCCGAGCCGAAAAAAGTCTGGGCCTGAGCGGCGCCAGCGAACGCAACCAATGCGAGAACAGCAAACGTCTTCATGTCTTCTCTCTCTCTCTCGTACCGCCTCCGAACATCGTGCATCGCGTTCGGCATGGGGGAGGCTCCCCACACGAACGTCACGGTCTCACATCCGCGAAACACGCCGCGGACCGGGCTTCCGGTCTGGGCGCATCGTCCCCGCCGGCGGTTGACGCCGTGGGCGGCACAACTGAGGTTGGAAGTGCCGCCGCACCGTACGTGTCCGTTACGTCGGGGTTCCCCCCACCTTCGACGGAACGTAGCCCACGAGGGCGGCGGTGCTCGCTGCGAGGCTGGTGATCCTGGCCAGCGGGCGCGGCACACACGGTGTACACGGTTGAGGACCGAAGGCAATGCACAAGGCCGCGGCTTGCGGCGCGGCCGTGCTGAGACGCGCGAGAGAGTCAGGCGAAGTTCGCGACGGCGACGGCCGGTGACCAGACCACCGAGGCCCATGAGGGCGGGGGCGGAGGGGGCGGGGATGACGGTGAAGGTGTACCAGTTGATGTCAAAGGCACCGCACGGTACCGGCGGAGTCAGACACCGCGAACGAGAGGTTCAACCCCGTGGTCGCGCTGGAGGTCAGCACCGCATCACCGAACTCGAGCACGCCGCCCGTGCGGAAGTCGTCATCGCTCGGGCTTGCGAGGCTGTTCATGACGTTAAAGTTGCTGAGCGCGAGGTAGTAGGTGCCGGGGGCGTAGTTGCGGTTGAGATAGCTCTGGACGCTGGCGCCGGTTCCGGGCGTGCCGCCCAGGGGCGACTCGTCGTCGTTGCCGTAGCCGACCATCGCGTTCAGGTTCGAGTCGTACACCCACATGTCGGTGTCGGTCGTATGGCCCTGGGCGAACGTCGTGATCGCGATCTGGCCTTGCTGGAATGTGCCGATGTTCACGGGAGTGACGAGGGCAGAAGTGAGGCTGACCTGATAGAGGGCGGTGGTGGGGCTCGAACCGTTGATCCGGTACATGACCGACTCGTTGCGGCCGAAGCCGTACCACGAGTTGAGCTCGGAGACAGCTCCGAACGAGGACTGACCGTTGCCTTCGGTTGGGCCAACCGTCCCGGCAACACCGTCCCACGGAACGCCGGCGAGTGTGTCGGCGGGGGCGGTGGTGACGCTCAAGTTGCGGATGCTCGCCGTAAACGCTGTGTTGTTCATGGTGAGCGTGTGGCGGTAGATACCCAGAGGCGCGGCGGCGGTGCCTACCCGCCAGTAGTCAAGGCCAACGCCGCTGGCCGCGCTCGATGTCCCGCCGAACGACTCGCCAGAGACCATCGACGCAATGACGTTGGCGGTCGCGCGAGTGTCGTTCCCCTCAACTTCCAAGTAGGTCTGCGCCTGCGCCACACCAGCAAGACCCACCGTCAGAGCCAATACCAGCACACGGCGCATGTCATCTCTCCCGAGTACCAAACCCAGAGCAGGGGTACCGACCCACGCGACACCGGGGCGGGTCCGCCCCCAGAAAACAGCCGCGATGCGTCGGAGGTCCGTGCTCTGTTTCCCCGACCACGAGGGTGATCGGGCCAGCCCGCCCGACGCGATGGTACCTGACGGTGCCAGAGTCGCAACCCCCATCTGTAGAGCGCGCAGAAAAAACCCCCGGCGTGGCCGGGGGTTCGGGCGATGACGACAATCGGATCAGGTGCTCTGCGTCGTGGACTGCTTCTTGGACTGAGGGGCTTCCGGCTTCTTCCACCCGAAGTTCTCGGGGGCGGGTGCCGCGACGAAGTAGAGGTGGTCCTCGTCCTTCCCGTCCGCGTCCTTCTTGCGGCTGACCGCGATCGTGCAGGGCGCCTCGAAGCCGCCGGAGAGCAGGCTCTCCGAGAGCGGGTCCTCGACGAACTGGCCGATGGCGCGACGCAAGGGACGAGCACCGAACTCGGGGTTGTACCCGCGGTCGATGAGGAACTCCTTCGACTCGGGGTCGAGCGCGAGGACGTAGCCCTGCTGGAGGAGTCGCTTGTTGAGCTTGGCGATCTCGTACTCGATGATGTTGGTGATGTCGGCCTTGTTGAGGGGGCGGAAGACGATCACGTCATCGAGGCGGTTGATGAACTCGGGGCGGAAGAAGCGTTCGACTTCCTTCATGAGCACCGACTTGATGTTGTCGTAGTCGGTGGCCTCGGTGCGCTTGCTGAAGCCGAAGCCGCCGCCGCCCTTGATGAGATCCGCGCCGATGTTGCTGGTGAGGATCACCACCGCGTTGCGGAAGTCGACGTGACGGCCGAAGGAGTCGGTGAGGCGGCCTTCTTCCATGATCTGGAGGAGCATGTTGAAGACGTCGGGGTGGGCCTTCTCGACTTCGTCGAGCAGCACGACCGAGTACGGGCGGCGGCGGATGCGCTCGGTGAGCTGGCCGCCTTCCTCGTACCCAACATAGCCGGGGGGCGCGCCCACGAGACGGCTGACGTTGTGCTTCTCCATGTACTCGCTCATGTCCAGGTGGACGAGGGCTTCCTCATCACCGAACATGAACTCCGCCAGGGCCTTGGCGAGCAGCGTCTTGCCCACGCCCGTGGGGCCGAGGAAGATGAACGAGCCCATCGGACGCTTCGGGTCCTTCAGGCCCGCGCGGGCGCGCCGGATGGCCTTCGCAACAGCCTTGACGGCGTCGTCCTGGCTGATGACCTTCTTGTGCAGTTCCTTCTCGAGGTCCAGCAGGCGCTGGGCCTCGTCCTTCTCGAGACGCTTGAGCGGCACGCCGGTCATCTTCGACACGACCTCCGCGATGATCTCCTCGTCGACCACGCCGTCCACTTCCTGGGCCTTGGCGCGCCACTCCTTGAGCGTCTCCTCACGCTTCTTGCGGAGCTGCTCGGCCTTGTCGCGGAGCTCGGCCGCGCGCTCGTAGTCCGCGGCCTTCACGGCCTCGTCCTTCTCGACGCTCAGGCGTTCGACCTCGGCCTCGACCTCCGCGAGGTTCGGCGGCTTGGTCATGCTCTTGATGCGGACGCGGGCACCCGCCTCGTCGATCACGTCGATCGACTTGTCTGGCTGTACGCGCCCGGTGATATAGCGACCCGAGAGCTCGACCGCGGCCTTGATCGCGCCGTCGGTGATCTGCACGCGGTGGTGCTGCTCGTAACGCTCGCGCAGACCCTTGAGGATCTCGATGGACTGCTCGCTGCTGGGCGGATCAACCGTGATCGCCTGGAAGCGACGAGCGAGGGCCGCGTCCTTC
>JBMOHX010000345.1:0-4373 GCA_049317625.1 Phycisphaerales bacterium | reverse complement strand
CCCGCGGGGGCCGGTTTGCCGATGTCGCCGATGACCTTGGTCATCTCCGCCTCGGACCAGCTCAGCAGGCCCAGGTCCTTGGTGACCACGGCGAGCTCGCGCGAGCGGCTCTCCATGTCCTCGATGACGATCGCTTGCTCGGCGGTGAGGCCGGTGGCCGCGACCTGGAGCTTGTCGGCCTCCGCGAGGTGCTTCTCGAACAACGTGGTCACCGCGAGCACCTTGCGGATGTGGTCCGCCCGGTCGCCGAGGGTTTGCTTCCAGATGAGGCAACCGACGAACCCGAGAATCGCGAAGAACGACGCGACGAGCAGGAGCGACACGGCCCGCTGGTTCTTCCAGAGCTCCGACACGGAGTTGGGCGGGCGGGTCGCCACGATCGACGCGGGTGTCGCGGGCGCGACCAGTTCCGACAGCGCGGCGTGCGTCTCCATCGCGACGTCGAGCGCCTCGCCGATGCTGCACGCCGTGAGGTTGGGGATCGGCGCATCGGCGGGGAGCGCGGCGACTTCCGCTTCGATGGGGGCGAGCTTCACGATGAGCTTGCGGGTGCGCTCAGGGATCGCCACTCCCTTGGCCATCGCGTAGAGCTTCATCGTGTGACAGGCTTGGAGAAACTCCCGCAGTTCCTTGCCGGGTTCGGCCACAGCCCGGCGCGAGCTGTCGCCTGGAGAGCGCAGCAACTGGCCGACGAACCTGAAGAACTTACGGGTCGGACCGGCTTCGGTCGGCTTTTGTGATGGCGTGGGCGCGGGCTCATCCGGCATGATGCAGGCTCCTTGCTCGACGGCGCGCACGTGATCAATCACGGCGGTGGACGCGCCGGGCCGACGTCAGGAAGGATCAACTTGGTCCCCTGCCCGTCCCCTCTGGCCCATTCTACCGGACGTCGGGCGGCCGTGCGGGTGGTACCCGCTACGGGCTGCGCGGAGTCGTCCCCTGCAACTGACCGAAGCCCGAGGAGCGGCGCCAGCCGTCGATGATCGCGGCGGGATCGCCGCCGGATTTCTGAGCTTGGCGGGCTTGGTAGCGGTACTTGTAGGGGACGGCGTCGCAGGACGTCATGTACCGCTGGTAGCCGATCGCCAGGATGGTGCCGTCCTCGCTGAATCCGGCTGTCCGACCCGTGTGTGGCAGGTCGATGACCAGCGAACCGGTACGAACATCGCGGACCTGGCAGGTGGACTCGCAGAGGACCGCGATCCGGGTCTCGTCGGGGCTCCAGGAGACGAAGCGGATCGACTCGGTACTGGGCTCGGTGGGGAGGGCCGAACCATCCTCCGTCGAGAAGATCCGAACCTCGCGAGACTTCTTTGCTCTCTCCCCGCTCCGCTGGTCGGTCGAACTCGCGACCGCGACGAACCTTCCGCTGGGGCTGAAGACCTGGCCGACCTGAGTGCCCGGAATGCTGGTCCGCCAGCGCTCGCGGTTTGAGGGGAGGTCGTAGATGACGAGCTGATCGCGCTCTCGCAACGCGAAGAACTTCCCGTCGTCGCTCTTTGCCCAGATGGGGTAGGTGTCTTCCTTCGGCAGCTTCGACATCAAGTCCGACGGGAGCGGGACCTCCTCTTCCGGAGCATCGAAACTGAGCTTCAGGCGGTACGGCGGCTGGCCCTCGCGGCTCGTGAAGGTCGCACCGTGCTCGCTGAAGCCGGACATCAGCGGGCGGCGAATGGGGGGTGATGGATCCGCGGGGCGATTCAGGTCGAAGAGGCGGGGGGGTTCGTAGGCATCTCCAGCGAGCAGAGCGGTCCCGCCTCGTACTACCGCTCGCACCGACGGCGTGGTCTCGAGCGTGAGACCTGGGCTTACAAGCGGGGCTCCAAGTGAAATCAGCCGCGTGGTCCACCCAATCGCGACGGCTCGATCGCCGCGCCCACCAAACAGCACGTCTTCAGTTTTCGAGTCAAAGCCCCCAAACACCTTGCAATCTCCGCCGCGCTGAGTGTTCCACACCAGAACATTGGAGCCGACGGTGCCCACAATGGAGCTGGCGTCGGGAGTGAAAAACACTCCATCCACCGGAACACCTGATACCGAGAGAATCGTTCTCGCGGACTCGAGATCCCACAACGCGAGATGATCCCGCCCCGTGAGTTCCTTCGATGTCACAAGCAACATGCGTCCATCCGCGCTTTGAACGACGCTCTGTACCTCCGCGCCCGCGTTGAACAGCTCCTTCGGCGGCGAGTCGGGTCCCTCGATGGTGGCGACAGATCCGTTCTCAAAGCACGCGATCATCGATCCATCCGCCCGGAAGCCGGCCCAAGCGACTCCGAAGTCAAGGTGGGTCGGGGCCTAGTTTGCCGAGGCCTCCTCCCGCTGGAGCAAGAGCTGCTGGCCGGCCGCCAACGACGTGCAAAGCACGGCCCTGCTGTCCGACCTCCACAGGAGCTCACAAGAATCCCGAGGCTGCGCGGACGCCACGCTGCGCCCAGTCGTCACCTCGTAGACCACGACCTTGTGCTCACCATCGGAGCCCGCCTCCGCGACAGCGAGGTACCGTTCGTCTGGGCTGAACACAAGGTGGGTCCGGGCACGGCCAACCTCCCGCGCGAACAACTGGATGAGCGTCCAATTTTCAGTCTCGACGACGACGAGCGGATCCCCGCAGGCGATCAGTCTTCCGCTCGGGGAAGCGGCCAGGGACGCCGAGGGGTCGACGAAGGAACGGAACGTGCTCACGTCGCCGGCGAGACCAAACCAGGCGGCGAACCTCTCGCCGGCGATGAGCACGCGGTCGCCTACCGCTGACCACGCGACGGACTTCACGCTTCCTTCTGTAAGCGACACAGGTGGTCCGCCGCCGATCTGCAGGAGTGTCGCTCCAGAGGCTTCACCCGAGACAACCAGAGATCGCGAGTCCGGCGAGAACCACAGAGCGTCCACACCACCGTCCGGCGCGGCCACTTCATGGATCGATCCAGACGAGTCCAGAATCATCAGGCGCGTTCCGTCGCCGACGGCCACTGCTACCGCAGACCCCCTCAGTCCCACCGCCGCACAATCGATCGGCTCCCCGACGTCCTGAGATCGGACCATTCGGCCATCTGCCGCATCGAGAATCCGCACCCCCTGCCCGCTCCACACGCAGAGCAGCCTGTGATCATCGCTGATCGACCAGTTATCCACGCCCGGGGCGATCTCTTCGGTCACCTGCCGTTGATGGGCCGAGGGCACGCCCAGACTCCATCGCCGAATCGCACCGTCGCACCCGTAGTAGTAGAGTCCTTTCGAGTCGTACGTGAACTCGACAGTTGGCGAGCACATCTCGATGTCCGGGTCGCTGAGCGTTGCGACAGTCGTAAAGTCAGACGTTCGCACAATTTCTATCAGAGTCCTACTCACCTTACCGCCTGGAGTGGGCTCGAGTGACGTAAGCGCAACCAGATGTCCATCCGGGCTGAAAGCGACCGCCTCGGAGCGATCGTCAAGGACGCCTTCCTTGCCGGGGCGGGCCTCGTCCGGGAACAAGCGGGTCCGCCCGTCGAGGTCGCTTCGCACCGCCACCCAATCCGCGCTCGCTCCGATCACCTCGCCGCTCGGGAGCTCGACCGTCTCGATGCTGTTGTCACTTTCCGCCACCAGGTAGTACCACTCCCAGTTGCGCAGGCGCGGATCGCAGTCTTCAAGCCTGCGCTTAGCACCCTCGTAGTCGCCGCTGGTGATCGCCGCCTGCGCGCCGTAGATGTTCGCCAAGTAGGCCCGGTACTCGGCCTTCGTCCGTAACTCGGCCTCCTGCTCCTTCGCTTCCGCCGCGGCCCGTTGCTGTTTCTGAGCCTCCTCCTTCGCCGCGGTCGCTTCTTCTTTGGCGGCCTCCGCCTCGCGGCGGCGGGTCTCCGCGACTTCTTTCGCGCGGGCCTCGCGAAACAGCGCCGCGCTGGTCCCCGCGATGCCGGCCACCAGAAGCATCGCCGCCGCCGCCCCCGCGATCACGCGGGCGCGGTGGCGCTGCACCAGCTTGCGGATCCGGTAGCCGGTGCTCTCGGGCCCCGCGTCCAGCGCCTCCCCGGCGAGGTACCGCGCCACGTCCTGCGCGAGGTCCGCCGGTGTCGGGTACCGGCGCGAGCGGTCCTTCCGCATCGCCTTGAGGGGGATCCACTCGAGTTCGCGGCGAAGCTCGGAGGCGATCTTCTCGCGCACGTCCTGGCGTGCCCGCGCGATCACGGCGGCGGAGTCGTCGTCGAGCGTGCTCAGCTTCGTGCTCGGGCGCGGGGGCTCCTCCTCGCGGATGACGCGCTGGAGTTCCGCGTACCCGGCTGCACGGAGCGTCATCGAGTCAAACGGCAGCGAGCCGCTGAGCAACTCGTACAACACGACGCCCAGCGAGTAGACGTCCGTCCGCGTGTCGACGTCCAGCCGCCCCATCTCGG
>JBMOHX010000344.1:0-4376 GCA_049317625.1 Phycisphaerales bacterium | reverse complement strand
CCGCGGTGCTGATCGAGGGGCTCGTGGGGTACGAGGCGCAGGAGCTCCAGCCGAAGTTGGAGGCGGTGAGGGAGCAGTTGATCGGGGCGATCGACGCAGGGGGGCCGCACGCGGGTTCACTGGTCCTGCTTGTTGGCAGGCTGGCACCCCACGGGCCGGAGTGGGAAGCCGCGCTGGAACGCGCGATGAGCGCGACGGGGGTGGGGGCGGTGAGGACGAGCACCGCGGTGTCATGGGGAGTAGGAACGTACGTTGCCCGGCATCCGGCCGCGGAATCAATGATCCTTCGGGCTGAGGAATCGGACGATCCGCAACGACGATTGATGGCGCTGAATGCATGGGCATTTTCGGCGATGGATTGGGGTTCGCCCGAAACGAGGCTAAAGGCCGCGACGAACTTTCGGCGCTTCGTGGACGACCCGGATCCCCAGGTCGAAGCGAAGGCGATCGAGTTGATCGCGCGTTATTCGTTCGGATGCGATGCGTGCCAGCAGACCGCGGAAGAGGCGTGGGTGATGGTGCTCAAGCGCCGGGACGTGAATCGGCAAGCGATCTTTGGGGGGCTCGCCATGGTGGGACATTTCATCTCGTTCGAGACCTCGGTCTGGCTGCTCCGCGACGAGGGGGCCGCGGCCGGGGCGTATCAGCCGCGGGTTGCCGCGGTGCTGGAGCAGGCGAGGCAGTCGGTGGAATGGCGGCAGCGGCTCGAAGATGCGTTGAAGGAACCCGGCCTCCTGCCGGCGCACGACGCGGCGATTCGAGCGGAGCTCGAGCGCGTGAACGCGATCGTGAAGTAGCGACGCGAGGAGCGGGCGGCGATGAGTCTCGCGATCTTTCCTGTGCCTCTGATGCTGATGTTGTGGGGCGCCTATCTGTGGGAGCGAGCCGCCGCGGCGGAGTTTGAGGAACGCACGCGGCGGCGAGGCGGTCTGGTGATTCGCGCCGGAAGCGAGCGCGACCGGCGGATCGGGCTGCTCGCGGCGACGGGGGCTTTCTGGGCAGGCGTCTGCTCGCTGATCCTGCTGGCGTGGTTGACGGGCGATCTCTGGAAGCTGCGGCTGCTCGCGGGTTGGCACGGTTGGGGCTGGGGCGGCTGCGCCGGCGTGCTCGCGTTCGCTGGCGCGGCGTCGATCGTTGTCGGAGCCAGGTTCGATCCTGCGCGAGGCCGGCGGAGGTGCGCGGGATGCTGGTACGACTTCGCTGGTGCTGAGATGTCCGCACCGTGCCCGGAGTGCGGACGGGTCCATCGTTCGGAGCGAGAGCTCCGGCGCACGCGGCGTTCGTGGCGGCTGGGTGCGGTGGGGATGGGGGTGTTGCTGCTGTCGAGTGTCGTGCTCAACGGCGCGAGGATCGTGCGGGGCGGCTGGGTCGGGGCGATCCCCACGACGGTGCTCATCGCGGCCTTCGAGTGGCTTCCGAACGAGGTGGTTCGGAGGGGGCATCCCAGCGGCGAAACGCTCGCGGACCGCGTGCTCAGGGCGGAAACGTACGCCTGGCAGAAGACGTGGCTTCTCGCTCGGGCCAAGTCCGTGCTCTCCGGGGCGACAACGGTGGAAGTCGCGGGAAGGTGCAAAGACGTTGCCCCGCTGGGGTCGGTGTACGCGGCACCGAGGGTGGAGACGGTCGGGTTGCTTCTGAATGACGCGATGCGCCACGCCGGCGACCGCCAACGGGTGACCGTGGACGCGGTGCACTTCTCGGTGATGATGGCTGCCGCGTGCCAGCAGTTTGGATGGGAGGAGTGGCTGGGTGCAAACCGGCAGCGGTTGCACGAGTTGATTCCAACGATGGGCATGACCTCCGGCGCGTTTCTCTCGCTCATCGTCTGGCGTGCGCCGCTGACGGGGGAGTGGCTGGTGGAGGCGTGCGCGTTCGACCGCCAGACCGCGCCCGGGTTCCAGCGTTACTACCTCAACCAGTTCGTGCGCAGGATCGATGGGATCGCGATCTGGGCGGACGAGCAGTCGAAGGGCATGAGCGCTGCGGAACGGGCCGTCCTCCTGCGGGCGTTGGGAGAAATCGGCGCGGGTGGCTTTGACTGGCCAACCCGACGCGGCACGCTTCAGCAAGAGGTTCGGGAGGCGTTGCTCGCGGGGCTTTGGGACTCTGAGCCCACCGTGCGAAACGCGGCGGCGACCGCGCTGCTGGAATGCACACCGCGACACGAGGAGACTCGCCGCGCGATCATCGGGGCGTTGGAAGGTCAGACGTTGGACCGCTCGGCGCTTGTCGTCGCGATCGAGGCGGCGGCGGACGGCGAGGAGTTCGCTCCCTGGGTGTTGTGCGATGGCGGGGCCGAAGACCCGGCGTGCCGCGTCGCGGCGGAGAGGCTGCTGAGTCGGGCCCGTGGACTGCCGGAATGGGAGCGGAGCGTGGAACGAGCGTTGCAGCGAGGGACCCTGCCGGGGCAGATTGAGGCGGCGCTGCGCGAGGAGTCGCGGAGTCTGGCGAGGTAGGGAGCACGAGGGGCGCCGCGGGGCGAGGCCAGAGAACAGGCCGATTTCTCGGGCATTCCGGTTTCCGGGTCGGTTGAGGGCGTCCTAATCTCTGGGGTTCAGCACCACCCGCACCCTGCCATGGAGGGCAGCATGTCGGTCATGTCATCCGCAGAATCCGCCAAGGCCATGTCGAAAACCAAGAACGCCGCGCCCCGCGCCACCGCCGAATCGATGGCGACGAAGCAGCGGGACATCTCCGTCTCCGAGTTCTTCGCGAAGAACCGCCACCTGCTGGGCTTTGACAACCCGCGGAAGGCGTTGCTCACCACGGTGAAAGAGGCCGTGGACAACAGCCTCGACGCTTGCGAAGAGGCGGGTATTCTGCCCGACATCTCGGTGATCATCGAGGATCTGCAGCCGGACCGGCCGGCGGCTTCGAAGTCGTCGCGGTATCGGATCACGGTGATCGACAACGGGCCTGGGATCGTGCGGAAGCAGGTGGAGAACATCTTCGGGCGGTTGCTCTACGGCAGCAAGTTCCACCGGCTGAAGATGAGCCGCGGGCAGCAGGGGATTGGCATCTCGGCGGCGGGGATGTACGGGCTGATCACGACGGGCAAGCCGATGTCGATCCAGACGCGGCCCAACGCGCACAAGCCGGCCCACCACATCGAGCTGGCGATGAACACCAAGACCAACCGCGCGGAGGTGACGGTCGACGAGGAGACGGACGACTTCCCAATCGCGAAGCTGCGGGAGTTGACGCCCGGGACGCGGGAGTTGGCGCGGCAGGGGCAGTTCCTGAGCCACAGCGACTATCCGACGGGGACGAGCGTCTCCATCGAGCTCGAAGGGCGGTACCAGCGCGGGCGTGGGTCGGTGGATGAGTTCCTGGAGTTGACGGCGATCGCGAACCCGCACGCGCGGATCACGTTCGTTCCGCCGTCGCGCGAGAGCGCGGCGGAAGACGAGGACGTGCCGCTGCTCAAGGGCAAGAAGGGCGAGCCTGCGCCCGCCGCGGAACCGGTGCCGGTTGCTGCTGCCCCGGTGGTGACGACCGAGACCAATGGAGTGATGGTCTTCCCGCGGGGCGTGACGGAGCTGCCGCCGGAGACGAAGGAGATCCAGCCGCACCCGAAGGGGATCGAGCTGGGGATCCTGCTGCAGATGCTGAAGGAAGCGGAGGCGGAGCGGGCCGGGTACACGCTGTACAACTTCCTGCAGGACAAGTTCTCGCGGGTCTCGGCGCAGAGCGCGGGGAAGTTCTGCGAGTCGGTGAAGCTGTCGAGCCGCGCGAAGGTGGCGGACATCGACCACGACACGGCGGAGAAGCTCTTCCGCGAGTTGCAGAACTCGGATCTGCCGCCGCCGCCGACGGACTGCTTGGCGCCGATCGGGGTGCGGCAGTTGCTGGCGGGGTTGTTGAAGGGAGTGCGTGCAGAGTTCTACGCGGCGAGCACGCGCGAGCCTGAGGTGTATCGCGGGCGGCCGTTTCAGATCGAAGCGGCGATCGCGTTCGGCGGTGATCTGCCGACGGAGGACACCGGGCGCGTGGTGCGGTTTGCCAACCGGGTGCCGTTGCTCTTCCAGCAGTCGGGGTGCAGCAGTTTCAAGGCAGTGGGGGAGACCAACTGGCGGAACTACGACCTGCAGCAGCCCCGGGGCGCTGCGCCCGTGGGGCCGCTGGTGATCATGATCCACATGGCGAGCGTGTGGGTGCCGTTCACGAGCGAGAGCAAGGAGGCGATCGCGGACTACGACGAGATCCGCAAGGAGATGAAGCTCGCGCTCATGGAGTGCGGCCGCAAGCTCGGCACCTACCTCCGCAAGCGCCAGAAGATGCGCCGCGAGGGCGAGCGCCGCGACGTGTTCGAGCGGTACATCGGGGAGATCGCCAAGGCGATCAACGCGATCACCGGCGAGGACGCGAGGAAGGTC
>JBMOHX010000343.1:0-4389 GCA_049317625.1 Phycisphaerales bacterium | reverse complement strand
CCCCAGCCTCTCGATCAGGTCGCGCTGCGGCCCTGCCGCGGCACCGATGAACGCCCTCTCTTCCGGGCTCTCCGCGAGGTGCGTCGAGACCGGGACGTCCAGCCCCGCGGCCCATCGATAGGCGTTCAACGAAACCGTGTTCGTCGCGTGAGGCTGAATACCGATCCGGTACTCCCCCGACGCGCACGCGAGCGCCGACTCCAGCGCCGCCGACGCCCGCTCCACACCCAACTGGCTGCGCGTCCCAACCGCGAAGAACTCAAGGAACCCCACGCCCGCCAACCCCGATGCCGCCGCGGTCCGCAGCGCCGCCGTGCCGGGAACACCCAGCGGCGCCCCGGCAATGTCCCCCACCGCGACGGTCCCACCCGCGCGGCACAGGCGCACACCCTCGTTGACCGCCGCTTCGATCTCCTCGTCGCGCGTTGCCCGGAGGTTTCTCACCAGATCCACGAAGCCGACGAACCCCTGATCCTGTTGATGGGGTCGCGGCCCGATGTGGGTGAGATCCAAGTGGGTGTGGGCGTTCACCAGCCCCGGCAGGAGCACGTGCCGCTCGAAGTTCATCACCTCGGCACGCGACGCCGCGGGGTGCGAGGCGACCTCGCTCGGGAACCCCGCGGCGAGCACGCGGTTCCCGCCGCCGGAGCTCTCGATGAGCACGGAAACCTGGTGGGGTTCGTACCCCCACGCGTGCGCCATCCCAGCCGCGGAGATGAGGACCAATCGGGTGGTTCGGTCGGATCCGGGCATCGCTTGTACGGTAGTAGTGGACGCGAGCCCGGAGTGCCGATGAAAGGTGCAACGGGTCCCAGGGCCCCCGCTTTCGCACCCAAAAAAGTCAACCGCAACCGCACCAGAACCGGACCCGGCGTAGGGATCTCCGGCTACCATCCGTCTCGGAGGACGCGTGCGTTCTCGCGGCGTGACACAACGGCTCGCGAGCGGCGTCCAGAACCAGAAGGAGCGTCGGATGTTGACTGGCGTGCATCGGCTTGTCGTTGTTGGTTTGGGCCTCATCCTGTCGGCGCTCACGCTCCAGGGCTGCGTCGGGCAGGGCGAGTACGACAACCTCTACGAGACCAACGCCGCGCTGAAGAACTCGCTCGCCGAGACCGAGCGCCAGCGCGACGAAGCCCGCAGCTCCCTCGACCAGCTCCGTTCCCGCATGGGCTCCGGCGAGGGTGCACTCTCGGCCCTGGAGCGTCAGAACGCCGAGCTCAAGCGCCAGCTCGATCAGGCACTCGCCGACTACCGCGGTCTTCAGGACCGCTTCGGCAACCTCAAGTTCGGCCCGGTCGACGCCGAGACCGACGCCGCTCTGAAGGAACTCGCCTCTCGCTACCCGGGCCTGCTCGCGTACGACTCCGCCCGCGGCATGCTCCGCTTCGCCAGCGACCTCACTTTCGACTCCGGCAGCGATGTCGTGAAGCCTGACGCGGCCCGCGCGCTCCAGGCCCTCGCCGAGATCCTCAACAACTCCGCCGCGACCGGTTACGACGTCGTGATCGAAGGCCACACCGACACGCAGCGGATCAGCGACAACACCTCCAAGCGGCACCCCACCAACCGTCACCTCTCCGTCCACCGTTCGATCTCGGTCATCAACGAGATGACCAAGATGGGCGTCGATGCCTCCCGCCTCATGGCGGCCGGTTGGGGCGAGTTCCGCCCCGCTGTGCAGAACTCTCCCAGCGGGAACACCCCGCAGAATCGGCGCGTCGAGATCTTCTTTGCGAAGAGCGCGGGCGACTCGATCCCCGTCGGCGCGGCCCCCGCGGCCACCCCGACCACCGGCCGGGGCACGCCCGATGCGGGCGGCGTTCCGACCCGGCAGCCTGATATCACGAAGTGAGCCGCGTTCGCACGCCGCACCGCCTCCCTCGCGGCGTCGACTGAAACTGCGCATTCCCAGCAAAATACCAGACAAAGACCGTATTTTAAGCCGCACGAATAGTTCTTTGTAGAAACAACCGCAGAAGGTATTGTCAGGCCACGCCAACTCGCTTAGTCTCTGGAAGTCCCCAATACACGCGGGACTGTGTTGCATTCACTTCCCGAAGAGGAGAACCCGATGTCCGCGATGATTCGTTCGTCTGCACTGCTCACCGTTGTTGGTCTCGCCGCGTCGGCGTTCGCCCAGGCTCCGACCTGGCAGGTCGTCATGCGCAGCAACATTGGCCTCGGTGATCCCGTCCCCGGCATGACCCTCGGCGAGATCTGGCGCACCGATGCGGGCCCGTACAGCAACCCCAAGGTTGACAACGCTGGCGGTGTGCTCTTCGCCGGCCTGCTCGACACGCTCGCCAACCCCGGTGGCACCGTCACCACGGCGAACCGCCGCTGCCTCTTCTACGGCGTCCCCGGCAACGTTCAGTTGCTCGCCCGCGACGGCCAGAACGGCACCGGCGCAAACACCTTCACGAATCTCAACCTCCCCAACCCGAACAACTGGGCACACAACAGCTCCGCCACCGGCGGCACCGGTCTCACCGACAACCCGACGATCGCCCCCAACGGCACGATCTTCGTGAGCTCCTCGCTCTGGGGCACGGGCGCGACCACCACAACCAACACTGCCTTCTGGACTGGCAACTACGACCTCGCCACCAACACCCGCAACCTGGCGATCGTCACCCAGCGCGGCAATGTTCCCGCCGGCGGCGCTGCCCCCGGCACCGGCGCGTTTTGGAACACCAACATGAACCTCAGCACCTCCCAGTACGGCGTGAACAACGCGGGCCAGGTGGTGTTCCAGTCGATCCTGACCGGCGGCGATGTCAGCGGCTCCACGAACAACGACGGCCTTTGGATTGGCCGCCCCGGCTCGATCACCCTGCTCTACCGCAAGGGCCAGCCCGCGCCGTCCAACGTGGGTGACAACACCCTGCTCATGGACGCGGCTCCCACCTTCGGCACCTTCGCCAACGGTCGCGGCGATGCAGGCTGGGTCAGCAAGTACCGCGTGAACACCGGCACCGCGAACCCCGCGACGCTGAACGTGAACCAGAACGCGATCTTCGGGGTGATCAACGGCACCTTTACCGAACTGCTCCGCCAGAACACTCAAATCTCGGGCCTCCCGGCCGGCATGCTCTCGGCCACCGGCAACATCGCCCCCTTCAGCTTCGTCGCCGGCGGCTTCACCAACCCGGGCACGATCTTCGCCCACTGCAAGCTCGCGGGCGCCGGTGTGACCGCCGGCGTCGACGACGCCTCGATCATCAAGCGCGACCCCGCCACCGGGCAGTGGTCCCTCGCGTGGCGTCAGAACGATGCGACCGGCATCGCCGACGCGAACTTCGGCATCGTCAACACTTCCAATACCCGCGCCAACAACCGCGGCACCCTGCTCCTCCCCTGCACGCTCACCGGTGCCGCGACGACCAGCCTCGACAATCAGGCCCTCTTCATCTCGCTCAACGGCGCGCCTCCCCAGCTCATCTACCGCGCCGGCACGCCCCTCAACCTCCCCGGCCTCCCCGCCGACGCGCAGATCACCACCAACAGCAGCCTCATCTCGCAGTCGGGCTTCGGTCTGAACAACCTGAACCAGGTTGTCTTCCAGAACTCCATCACGTCCGCTGAGTTCACCACCCCGCTCGCCGCGGTCTTCGCGTGGACGCCCAAGGACGGCCTCATGCTGATCGCCCGCGCCGACAGCCAGCAGTTCCTTGATGACCTTGGCGGCGCACCCTTCCTCGTCACGATCGACCCCCGCACCAACAACGAGGGCGGCTGCCCCGGCTTCTCCGACACCGGCTGGATCGTGATGCGTCCGCAGGACAGCTTCCAGCACCAGGCCATCTACCGCGCGCAGCTCGCCCGCTGCGTCGGTGACTACGACTGCAACGCGGCGATCGACGGCGACGACGTGATCGCGTTCTTCGCCGACTGGGACGCGGGCAACTCCGCTGCCGACGTTGACGGCTCCACCGGCGTCGACGGCGACGACGTGATCGCCTTCTTCGGCGGTTGGGACAACGGCTGCTGATCACACACCCCGGCGACACACCGCCGGTCGATACTCCCCGTCGCACGCGCTGCCGCGCCTGCGACGGTTTCAGATTTGTACCTGCTCCCACCCCTGTACCGGAGGACATCATGCGCAGCTCTCTGCTCCTGGCCCTCGCCGCGGCTTCGCCGGCGCTCGCTCAGCCCACCATCATCATGATGGGGCTCGGCGGCAACGACATCTCTCCCGACGGCCGGACCGTGCTGGGGGGCTTCTACGACGCCGAGAACGACCGCGGCCGCGTCGTCCTCCACAACTGGTTCACGGGAGCCGTCACCCCGACCGACGTGCAGCCTTTGGCCGGCGTGCTGCGGATGAGCGCCGACTCCTCGGTGATCAGCTACGAAGGCCCGAACATCGAGGCCTTCAACAAC
>JBMOHX010000342.1:0-4389 GCA_049317625.1 Phycisphaerales bacterium | reverse complement strand
AGGACCGCCCCATCGTCGATCGCCGGCGCGGCCGTCGCGATCTCGGCCTCCGGGATACGGTCGCCCTTGGGAGGCATGTTCGGCTCGCGCGTGTGCGAGACCACGCCGACGAGGGTGCTGCCCTCCGGGTTTCCGGGGGTGACGATGGCTCCGCCGCTGCCTCCGGCCATCAGCGTGCGGTACGAGGAGAGGTCAACGTCCGCGCGCGCCTTGTCCGGGTTGTGGCAGGAGAGGCACCGGGCCACGAAGATCGGCCGGACCTGATCGTCGTAGGTCACCGGCCCCTGCCCGCACGCGGTACCGGCGAAGGCGCTCAGCAACGCAACGTGATGGAGTGTCGTGGTGCGCATGGTTAGTGATTGAACATGAACTCGCGGCTGTTGAGCAGCGCCCAGAATGCGTCTTCGAGGAGTGCGCCCGGCTCCACGCCCTCCGCGAGCGGTGCCAGCAGCACGGCACGCTCGGTCTCGCTCGGTTCGCGTCCGAGGCACTCGGCGTAGAGCCCGTCGAGCACCTGCGCGGGCGTGCGTCCGGCCGCGAGCTCAGCGCGGACCCGTCCGCCCTGCCGGATCTTCTCGCTCACGGTTTCCCCGTTGATGAGGTGGAGCGCCTGCGAGAGGCTGGGTTCCATCACGACCTCGCATGTGCAGACGGTCGCGCGGGTCGCCCTGCCGAAGGTGCTCAAGAAGTAGTTCGAGGTTGAACCGTCCGCGATTTGCACGGCCCGCGAGCCCAGCGGGAGGCCGCGAAACTTGTCCTGCGTGCGCGTGACACGGGAGATCGAGTCGAGCATGAACTCGGCACGGATCCGGCGCGGCTGCGCGTGAGAGAAGTTGCTCGCGTCGCGCTCGTTGGATTCATTCGAGCGCGTCGAGCGCTGGTACGCGTTGCTGAGGCAGATCGCCCGGACTAGCGGCCGGAAGTCGTACGCGTCGGCGACCAAGCGGGCCGCGAGTGCATCGAGCAGCGCCCCGTTCACGGGCGGGTTGCTGACGCGCACGTCGTCCACCGGTTCCACGATGCCCCGGTGGAAGAAGTGCGCCCACACGAAGTTGGAGATGTTGCGGGCGAACATCGTGTTGTCCGCGGACGTCAGCCACTCCGCGAGCGCGAGGCGCCGGTCCTTGTCCGCGGCGGGGGCGCGGTCGCTCCCCAGGAACCTGGGCGCGACGGAGCTCCCGCCGATGGGGTGTTTGATGTCGCCGTCGGGGCTGTTGAAGACGACGGTCTCGCGCGGGTCTTCGCCGGGCTTGCGGCCGACCCGCGTGAAAAACGCCGCGAACCCGTAGTAGTCGTCCATGGTCCAGCGATCGAAGGGGTGGTTGTGGCACTGGGCGCACTGGATCCGCGTGCCGAGGAACGCCTGCGCGACGTTTTCGGAGAGCTTGAGCGTGTCGGTTTCGAGCTGGTAGAAGTTCGTCGACGGGGTATCGAAGGTGCCGCCGCTCGATGCGAGCAGCTCGCGGACGATGCGGTCGATGGGAGCCCCAGAGGCGATCCGTGACTGCAGCCACTCGGCGTACAGCAGCGTCGCTTTCGGGCTCACCTCCGGCGTCGAGCGGATGCCCAGTCGCTCGGACCACTTCATCACCCAGATCTCGGTGAACTCCTTCCGCGCGATCAGCTCGTCGACGAGCTTCGCGCGTTTGTCCGCCGATGAGTCCGCGAGGAACCGCTCCCGCTCCTGAGCCGTGGGGAGCAGGCCGTTCAGATCCAACGACGCACGCCGCAGAAACTCGGCGTCGGTGCACAACTCGCTCGGCGTGATGCGCAGGTCCTTGAGCTTCGCGTTGATCGCGTCGTCGATGAAGTTCGCCCCGGCCGAGATCTGCGGCGCAGGCCCCGCGCCGGGCGGGAGCACGATCGCACCGGCTCCGACGGTAAACGCGCCGAACCTCGCGAGTATCTGGGCCTCGCCCGCGGCCGCCGCGGAGACCTCGCCCCACTCGGAGACCTTCGCGGAGTAGTCGTTGCTCGAGATGAAGGTTGCGAGCGTGGTCACGTCGCGGTCGGTTCCATCGGAGTACTTGGCGCGAACTCCCATGCGCATGGTCGATCCGACCCCCAGCACCAGGTTCTGCGGGTAGATCTCGATCTCGGTTGGTGCGGCCGTGCCCTCGGGGTCGGGCTTGGCGCCGGCGGTGATCCACGCCAGCAGCGTCGCGTAGCGGGGGTCGTCCTTGCCGAACCGCTTGCCGCCGGTGTGCGGCACTTCGCCGATGGACTTCCGCAGCAGAAGGCTCTCCACTGGGCTCGCGAAGTCCAGACGCCGCCCCGGCAGTTCACGAGTGACCGACCGGTAGTCCGCGGCCTCATCGAAGCCAAAGAGCGAGAGCCGGAAGCCGTCCTGCCCGCGCGACGACCCGTGGCAGCTCCCGTTGTTGCAGGCGGACCTCGCGAACACCGGCATCACGTCGAGCCTGAAACTCGGCGGCCGGACCGGCGCGGCCATCGCGGAGACCCGCACCGACACCCGAGCGGTCGCACCCCCGGCCGTCATCTCGATCTCGCACGCACCGTCGGCGACTCCGCGCACGACGCCGCCCTCCACGCGGGCGATCGCAGGGTCGGTCGCGCGAGCGGTCGCGGCCCCGGTGAGATCGTGTTGAACGCCGTTCTCGTCGACGGCTCGCACGATCAGCCCGTGCGCATCGGCCGGTCCTTCGAGCGCCAGCTCGCGCGGGAAGACATCGAGCCGTGCCACGACGAGGGTCGCTTCGCCGTCGGCCATCCCAAGCAACGCGGCGAGGAGGAGAAGGGGCGTCATGGATTTCCTCCTGGCGCCGCACCTTTCGCCTTCTTGCGGATCTGCTCGAGTCGGCTGAGCGGTTTCGGAGGAGCCGGCGCGGCTGCGGCGGGGGCCACGGACTCGACCGTGGCGGCGGGTACCGGGGCGGACGCCGGCGCGGGCTTGTCGATCCGGAGTACTCCGTTGGAGGCCAGCCGCTGGGCCACGATCTCTTCACCCGCCTTGAGCTCGAGGTCGCAGTAGAGGCTCTTGTGCTGGCCCACGGGGGTCGCGTCCGTTGTCGTGACCTCGAACACTATCGATGTGTCCGCCGAGCTGATTTCTTTGGGCGCGCACGCGGCGTTCGGCGGCAATCCTCCCAGTCGCACGGTGGCTCGGCCCTCGAACGGGCGCACCGGCTCGAGGTCGCACACCACCAAGGCCGTGCTCCCCTGCTCCGCCGCGGCCATTTTCAGGGTGCCCCTCGCGATCGCGTCGGCCACCGCCAGTTCCACGAGCGGAGAGCCCACCCACACCTCGGAACCGCCCACAGCGGCTCGCGCGGTCAAGCCGACCTGCCATGATTTCAAGGGCGCATCGCCCGAGGCGTTCAGCGGGTACACGCCCTCGCTCGCCGCTCCCGGCACGGTGATGGAGCTCCCCGACGTCACGCCGGGTGGGTTCCACAGCATCTGCACCGTGACGTCGCCGGCGAAGCCCTCCTGCCGCTCCACCACGACCCGGAGGGACTTCCCACCGGTTCGTACAAGGGGTGCCGTCGGTGCGACGAGGCGCACCTTGAAGGGTGCCGCTTCCGTCACCGCAACTGCCAGCCGGTCGAGGACTGTCTGGTAGTACACGGTGTCGTTCGGCGGGCCGAGCACCAGCGGCATCTGCTGCGTGAAACCACCGACGAGCGAATCGCCGAGCGTCGCGGTTACGGGGTACAACCCGCCTTCGAGCGGCGCATCGGCGCTCGCCGCGAAGACCATCGGCGCCGAACCCAACTCGCCGGGCACCGCGGGCGCGACGAG
Source organism: Phycisphaerales bacterium (assembly GCA_049317625.1). Taxonomy (GTDB): domain Bacteria; phylum Planctomycetota; class Phycisphaerae; order Phycisphaerales; family UBA1924; genus JBEIUO01. The sequence goes on along the minus strand of JBMOHX010000342.1, from coordinate 627 downwards.
CGAAACTCCGGGGGGCAGCTCCGGCATGGAGAACTTCACTTCGCCCGAAGCGTCGCGTCGTTCCGCCCGCATCATGACCGCGAACGTGTTGCCCCGGGGAACGCAGATCGACTGGAGCAACTGTGGCCGGCGTGCGTCGATCCGCTCGAGCGCGGCGCTGACGCCGGGTCGCGGCTGCTCGACCTCGAGCCTGTACACGAGCGCGGGCCCGCCCCGGCCGCGGTGGTCGCGGACTTGGAGCTGGAACTCACCGTCCGCGGGCGCGGTCCACCGCAGCTCCGGGTCAGCGCCCGCCGCGTCGTCGTTGGAGGCCAGCGCAGTGCCCTTGTCGTCCAGGATCGTGAGCACCATGTCCAGCGGGGAGCGGAGTCTCCGCGCGAGCACCCGGATGTCGAGCGCCTCGCCGGATTTGGCGCGGAGGCGGTAGGTGTCGGTCTCGCCCGGCTCGCCGAGTACGCCGTGGATGGCGAACGGTGACACGGGCGGCGCGGCCTTGGCGGCTGTCTCATCGAGCGTGGGCACGTCGAGGACGGCGACGTAGTTCGGCGACGGGGCGATGGCCGCGCCGTCGAGCGCGAAGACGGGGTGCGTGCGGGTCGCGTGAGCTGGTAATGTGATCGTGAGTGG
>JBMOHX010000341.1:0-4420 GCA_049317625.1 Phycisphaerales bacterium | reverse complement strand
ACAGTGTCGCAAATCGACGTCCGATGAATAAAGTCGGTCCGAGCTTTTGGGGCTTTGGTTGGCCCAGGGGGGGCCGGGAGATTCTTCGTGAGCATCGAGAAAGCGGAATACGACAAACTCTGGGGCACGACCGGCGGACGCTACAGCGGCGAGGCTCAGGGGTATGCGCCGCACTTCCTGAAGTTCATGGACCGTTGGTTCGGCAAGTTCCCCAAGGGCGCGAAGGTGCTCGAGGTCGGCTGCGGCGACGGGTTCTTCAGCTCGCAGATCGCCCAGCGCGGGTGCGAGGTGACAGGCGTCGATCTGTCGACGGAAGGGTTGCGGCGCGCGAAAGAGCGCACTCCCGCGGGGACCTTTCTGTCGCACGATCTGACGCAGCCCATGCCGTTTCCCGACGCGACGTTTGACGGCGTGTGGTGCTCGGAGGTCCTGGAGCATCTCTTCTCGCCGCTCTACGTGCTGGAGCAGATGTCCCGTGTGCTCAAGCCCGGAGGAGTGGCGCTGTTGACGGTGCCGTACCACGGACTCTTGAAGAACCTCGCGATCGCGGCGTTTGCCTTCGAGAAGCACTACGACCCGGAGTACGTCCACCTGCGGTTCTTCACCTCGGGAACGCTCGGGCGTCTGGTGCAGAAGGCGGGGATGAAGGTCGTGGAGTCCTCGACGTGCGGATCGCAGTTGGGGGTTGTGCGCGACTCGCTCTTTCCGACGAACATCCTGATCGCGGCGCAGAAGTAGGCGGGAGCTGATGGCGGACACACCACTGGACATCACAATTGTCACCGGACCCTGGTTCCCCACGCCGCCCGGCCCCGCGGGGGCGGTCGAGCGCGTGTGGGGGGACCTCGCGCGGCACTTTGTCAGGAAGGGGCACCGCGTGCTGGTGCTCTCCCGCGCTCACGGGGACCTGCCTTCAGACGAGACGAACGAGGGCGTGCGGACGTTGCGGCTGACGCGGTGGAAGCAAGGCAAGAACGTGTACGTCGACATCCTGAAGGACGCCGCGTTCTCGCTGAGCATGCTCGGGAAGATGCCGAAGGCGGACATCGCGGTGACGAACGCCTTCTGGCTGCCCGCGATGGTGAAGCTGCTCAAGCCGGGCGCAGGGCGGGTGTCGATGAACGTGCAGCGGGTGCCCAAGGGGCACATGAAGCTGTACAAGAAGGTCGATCGGCTGTCGGCGGTGTCGACGGCGATCGCGGATGCGATCATCAAGGAACGGCCGGACCTCAAGCCCCGGGTGCGGGTGATCCCGAATCCGATCGACGTGGGGTTCTTCAAGCCGCCCGCGGTGCGCGATTATGCGAACGCCGCTGGCGCGGGCCGAACGATCACGTACACGGGTCGCGTGCATCCCGAGAAGGGTGTGCACGTGCTGGTGGACGCGTTCCGTCGGCTGCACGGCGAGTTCCCGGATTTGCGTCTGCGGGTGATCGGCCCGTGGACCGTCGAGCGCGGCGGCGGTGGCGCGGAGTACGTCGCGAAGCTCAAGGCCGCGGGCGAGGGCTTGCCGTTCGTGCTCGACGAGCCGATTTACGACCGGGCGAAGCTCGCGGAGGCGCTCCAGCAGGCGACGTACTACTGCTATCCGACGCTGGCCGAGCAGGGCGAGGCGCAGCCGGTGGCCCCGATGGAGGCGATGGCGTGCGGGCTGGCACCGATCGTCAGCGATATCCCGCAGTTCAGGGACTATCTGCGCGACGGCGAGCACGGCGTGACTTACAACCATCGCACGGGCGATCTCGCGGCGAACCTCGCGGCGTCGATCCGCCGGCTCGTGGCGGACCCGGCGCTGGCGAAGCGGTTGGGAGACGCCGCGGCGGAGCAGAGCCAGAAGTTCTCGTACGACATCGTGGCGGATCAGTACCTGGCGGACTTCCGCGAGATGCTGCGGACATGAGCGAAGCGAGCAAGCCATTCCCGAGCGGGCACGCGGGCCGGATCCGGCAGAAGAACCCGGACCAGGTGGATCGGTACGCGTCGCCGTGGTCGCTGAAGGAGCGGCTGGGGATGCTGGCGTGGATCATCGTGGATCGGCTGTTGTGTCGGACGACGCCGAAGCAGCTCAACGGGTGGCGGCTCTTTTGGTTGAAGCGGTTTGGGTGCAAGATCACGGGCAACCCGTTCGTGCACCCGTCGTCGATCATCAAGATCCCGTGGCAACTGACGCTGGAGGATCGGGCGGCGATCGCGCCGGGAGTTGAGATCTACAACCTTGGGCACGTGACGCTACGGGAACGGTGCGTGGTGAGCCAGTACACGTACGTGTGCGGAGGGACGCACGATCTCGCGGACCCGCAGTTGCCGCTGCTGGTGGGGGACATCGAGATCGGCCGCGAGGTGTTCATCGGCGCGAAGGCGATGATCCTCCCGGGAGTCAAGATTGAAGAGGGCGCGGTGATCGGGGCGGGCGCGGTGGTGGGGCGCGACATGCCGGAGTGGATGATCTGCGCGGGGAACCCGTGCAAGCCGATCAAGAAGCGGGTTCTGCGGCCCGTGGTATAGTGCGCGGATGAGCGCACAGCGGCATCCAGGCGCGAACGTCGTGGTTTTCGATCACCCGCTGATCCAGCACAAGCTGTCATGGCTGCGTGATCGGAGCGTGAGCCACCGGCCGTTCCGCGCGTTGCTCTACCAGATCGCGGGGCTCATGGTGTACGAGGTCACGCGGTCGCTGCCGACGGCGGAGGTCGAGGTCAAGACCCCGATGGAGTCGACGGTGGGGCGGCGGCTGAGCGCGAAGATCACGGTGGTGCCGATCCTGCGATCGGGGCTGGGGATGGCCGAGGGGATCATGGAGATGATGCCTGAGGCGCGGATCGGGCACCTGGGGCTGGTGCGCGACGAGCGGACGCTGAAACCCGCGGTGTATCTGAGAAAGCTGCCCTCCGACCTCGCGGAAGGGCCGGTCTTTCTGGTGGACCCGATGCTCGCGACAGGAGGCTCGGCTTCGGAAGCGGTGACGATGCTGCGGCAGGCGGGGGCGCGCGACCTGCGGATGATCTGCCTGGTCGCGGCGCCCGAGGGGCTGGAGCGGATGGGGCAGGACCATCCGGACCTGTTGATCTACACCGCGGCGGTGGACCGCGAGCTGGACGAGCACGGGTACATCCGGCCGGGGCTGGGGGATGCGGGGGATCGGATGTATGGGACGGAGTGAGCGAGGGGGCTTTGTTGCGGTGGTGAAGTCGCGCGCGAGGCTCTCGGGTGCGGCCCTGATTGCCAGCCCCTCGGTCAAGAGTGGCGGCTTCACCCTCACGGTTCCGGTGCCGGCGACGATCTCATCGGTTGGCATTCAATCGGCCGCGATGCGCAGGACATCCGTGAAGGGAGCAAACGCGGACCCGCTTCTGATTGAACACGCGGCCGCTTCGTTCGTCCCATTTCCGCTGGCCAACGGATTGCTATCCTCATTGGTCAACGGGTGTTCCTGGCTGTGTCGGCCGTTCAGGTGCATCGAACACGCCGCGGATGTACGTCGCGGTGTGAGGCCTCCATGTGCACACACGTGAGTCGTAGACCGACGAAGGGGACGGCCGGGGTCAGAGTTGTCAGAGACATGTCGACCACCGCAGATATCCTGACGGCCGCGGAGATCGGCGAGGGCTCCGACTGGGAGTTCAAGTCGGCCAAGGGCGGATTTCCTGGGAGTTTCTGGGAGACGTACAGCGCCATGGCCAACTCCGACGGCGGAGCTGTTGTGCTAGGAGTTGTGGAAAGGGCGCAGGGGTTCCACTTTGACGGCCTGACGACCGACAGCATCGCCAAGTACAAGAAGACACTGTGGGACGGTCTCAACAACCGAGGCCAGGTGAATCGGAATCTGCTCGAGCCTTCAGCCGTCACGGAGGCAACGATCGGCGCGGGTGCCGGGGCGCGCGATTGCTGGTGATCAAGGTGCCGAGGGCAAAGCGGGCGGAGCGCCCGATTCATGTTGGTCTCAACCCCTTCGGCGGCACCTATCGACGGCGACACGAAGGGGACTACAAGTGCAACGAGGAAGACGTGCGGCGGATGATCGTCGACGCGAGCCCGGAGCCGGCGGATCATCGGATCTTGCCTCACTTCGCGATTGAGGACTTCGATCGGCCCAGTCTCACGCAGTATCGCCAGAGGTTTAGGGCAGCGAAGGGCGACCATGCCTGGATCGCGCTGGAAGACCGCGAACTATTGGAGCGGCTGGGTGGTTGGCGGCGCGACCGTGCGACCGGCGAGGATGGACCCACGGTTGCAGGCCTCCTCATGTTCGGGAAGGACTTGGTCATCCGTGATCCGCACGCCGTGCCGCAGTACTTCGTTGACTTTCGCGAAAGGCTGGACCCTTCGACGCGATGGACGGACCGCATCTACCCCGACGGCACGTGGCAGGCCAACCTCTTCCAGTTCTATAGCCGTGTCTGGCCGAAGCTGGCGATCGCAT
>JBMOHX010000340.1:0-4443 GCA_049317625.1 Phycisphaerales bacterium | reverse complement strand
TCCATCACGATGTTGGTGCCGATGACGTCGGCGGGCATGAGGTCGGGCGTGAACTGGATGCGGTTGAAGGGGAGGCTCAGCGTCTGCGCGAGGCTGCGCACGAGCAGCGTCTTGCCGAGCCCGGGCACGCCTTCGAGGAGCACGTTGCCGCCGGAGAAGAGCGACATGAGCACGGCGTCGACCACGTCCCCGTGACCAACGACGACCTTGCCGATCTCGGCGCGCAGCTTCTGGAACGTCGTCCGGAATCCCTCGCACTGAGCCTTCACTTCCGCTGGTGTTTCCATCGCCAGTTCTTTCGCCGTCGCCATGCTTCAGTCCCTTCTATCGCCCGCTTCGCCGGACGAGTGCTCATACGTCTGCGCCGCCCGAATCTCCAATGCCTAATCCCTAATCCCTAATCCCGAATCCCGACCCCACCTACTCCTGCATGTCATCCTGTGCCTTCTTCTTCGCCTTCAGCAGCCGGCTCATGCCCTCACCCGGCGCCGGAGGCGCGGCCTTGTCGTCCGAGGGGCGAGCCTTGGACTTCAAGATCTGGGGCTGGGCGTCGGCACCGCCGAGGGCGACGTCGGTTGTCGGCTTTTTCAGTTGATCCGGCCGGGCCTCGAACTTCACCTTCGCGGTCTCGCGGGCCTTCTTCTCCGCCTCGGCGACGGCGCGTTTGGCTTCGGCGGTGAGCTCCGCCGCGCCCTGACCTGCACCGCGGTCGGTCATCCGGGCCTGGGCCTGGGCGCGGGCGGCCTTGAGACCAGCCATCTGGCCGCCCTCGTTGGTCTTGCCCTTGCCGAAGAGTGCGAGCACTCCCTGGCTCATCGCGCGCAGGTCAACCCGCACGCGACGGACGCCAACGTCCATCAGGAAGAGCCCCATGCCGATGAGCGCGACGTAGAGCCAAATCGGTTCGGTGGCGACGGGCATCTTGAGCCCCTCGCGGGTCCAGAGTCTGTCGGACTTGGGATCGCCCGTGAGCACGCGGCCACCGGTCATCTCCGCGACCTGCGCCAGCAGCGGGGTGTTGTCCTCGAGCGTGCGGTACTCGTCGGCGAAGGGGCGGCTGATGGCGGCCTGGACCGTCCCTTCCAGCACCTGGTCGGGCTTCTCGGGATCCGGGGCGGCGTACTGGAGGTTCACCAGGTACGAGCCCGCCTGGTCTGTGGGCACCGAGGCGGAGTAGCGGCCGGGACCGATCTGTCGCAGCGCGACGTCAACTCCCTTGCCATCGGGCGTCGCCAGGCGGCCACGCACCACCGCGAAGTTCAGGCGTTCCCCCTTCGCGTCGAACGCCTCCATCGTCACGACAGTCTGATCGCCCTTGTTCTCGGTGACGACCCGCACGTTGCCGTTGCCGGCCGGGCGCATCGCCCACCGGACGTGCTGCTCCCAGAACGCCTTGTAGCTGCCCCATTCCATCCACGCCGGGTTCCAGCGGGTCGCGGCGTCGCTGGTGTACGTGACCACCTTCCCGAGGCCGTACTGCCACTGCGCGAGGATCGGGTCTCCCTCCTTGCCTTTGAGCGACACGACCGAGAGCCCCTCGCGCTCCGCGGCGACCACGTACCCGCGGATCGGGGGTACGGCGGTGAGGCCGCGCATGGTCTCGCTGAACCCGACCATCGTCGGCTGGAAGGCAGGGCCCTCCCAGATCAGGCTGCGGCGGACCGTCTGTGCTTCTTTGATGAAGATCTGGGGGAGTTCCGCGAGGGCCTTCTGCGTGTCGACGTGGTAGTGGCGGCCCTTGGTGTAGCGGGAGATGAACTCCATGCGGCTGGTGTCGCCGCCGCCGTGGGGGAACACCCCGACTGTCGAGATCGAGATCCCCGCCTTCACGTACTTGTCGAGGAGCGTGGTCGAGGGCGGCGAGGGATCGCCGTCGGAGATCATGATGACGTGGCGTTGCCCCGCCTCGGCCTTGCTCAGGCCCTCGTACGCGAGCTCGAGGGACGGGGAGAAGTCGGGCATGTCGCCGAACATCAGCTTCTGGATCGAGCGCTTGATTGCCGAGCCGTCGCCGATGACCGCGAGCGGATGAACCCACTCGGTTGTGCCGTTCCATCCGTACTCGACGATGCCGGCGAGATCGAGACGGGAGAGCGCGTTGACCGCCTGTTCACAGACTTTCTTGCCGTAGTACACGCCCTCGGGCATCTCGACCGAGTGCATCACGAGGGCCAGCGCGCCGCGGGGCATCTGCCGCTTCTGGGGTGGGTCGAGCTTGATCGGGAGGGCGTCCTCGAGCGGTGAGCCGATCCAGCCGCCGGCGCCGAACGCCTGCGGGCCCCCGACCATCAGGATGCCGCCGCCGGTGTCGTGGACATACTGCCGCAGCTCCTCCTGCTGCTTCTGGCTGTAGGGGTAGGCCTCCTGGTTGATCATGATGACCGCGTCGTACGCGTTCCACTCGGTGAGCGTTCCCGGCGCGGAACGGCCGTCGCGGACCTCGGTCTTGATCTTGCTTGCCGCAAGTACCTCGAGCAGAGGGGCCGCGGCCGCGGCGCCTTCGGGGTTGCCGTCGACCAGCACCAGCACCTTGGCCTCGCCGGAAACAAAGGTGACCACCTCGCTCTGGTTGTTCTCGACAACCGAGTCGCCCATCACGCGGCCGCCGTTGGTCATCGGCTCGAAGACCGCCTGAAAGTTCTGCGGGCCACTTTCCTGAGTCGCCACGAGCTGGGTGAACGTGTTCAGGCCCGGCTTGAGCGTCACCGGGCTGCTCGCGATCAGGTTGCCGTTGAGCATCAGCACGAGGCGACCCTCGGCGGGTTGAACCGCGCGGAGGACGATCTTCACCGCGACGTTCTCGCCCTCGCGGGCCGAGGCCGGCGCGGCGAGGCGTTCGACGAGCACTTCATTCTCGTACCGGTACTTCAGCGGCAGCACATCGATCGGGATGCCCAGGGCCTTCGCCGCTTCGGCAGCTTGGAGCACGTTTCCCGCGGTCTCGTTTCCGTCGGAGGCCAAGATGATGCGGTTCGCGGCGTCAGCCGGGAGCAACGCGATCGCGAGATTGACGGCCTTCGCGAGGTCGGTCCCGTCGATCGCGCCGATGTGCTGCTGCTCCAGGCGCGTCGTGAGCTTGGTCGGGCCCGTCTGTACGAACGCGTCGCGAGCCGCGGTGACCAGCCCGAGTCGGTCGTCGACCTTCTTGCGGCCCTCGCTCGCGGCCGCTTCCACATACGCCTTCACGTCGTTCTGGAGCTGCGAGGGGACCGATTCGCTCGCGTCGAGGACCACCGTGACCGAAACGTCTTTGGTCTCTGTCCGCCACTGCGGCTCCGCGAGGGCACCCACGATCAGCACGAGCACCAGCAAGCGAGCCCCGAGCGCCACCCATCGGGTCGTCGAGCCCAGCCCGGCGAGGCTCTTCATTCCCATGAGCACACTGAGCAGCGCAAGCACCGGGATCAGGAACAGCCACACCGGCGCGTCGAACTGAATCGGGCCGACCTGGATGGAGGCCAGGGGAAGGATCAACACGGAACCCCCCCGGTGCGGCGTGCACCCGCGGCAGGTGGTGAGGTCGACATCCCCGGGAGATCTGTCGTCATCGTGCTGAGTGTCCCACTTCAGTCCGGCTTCTTGAAGACCTGCACCCGGTTGTTCCCCGAGTCCAACACATACGCTTCACGACCAATGCACGTTACCGCCCAGGGCGTCGCCAGTTGCCCTTGCCCGCGACCGGGCACTCCGAAAACGCCGACCGACGTACCGGTGTCCAAGTCGATCCGTTGGACCCGGTTGTTGCCAAACTCCACGACGAGGGCGGTGCCGTCCCCGAGGAGCTCGATGCCGTAAGGATACTTGAAAACGCCGGGGCCTTCACCCATGACCTCGGGGCCGCCGATCCAGGCGATGAGTTCCCCGTCGAGCGTAAACCTCCCGACGCGGTGGTTGCAGGCATCGGTGACGACGAGTTCTCGCTTCCCCGTGTCGATCGCCATTGACTGCGGGCGGTTGAACTCGATGCGACCCTTGGTGCTGCCCGAGCCAAAAAACCCGAACGAACGAACGAACCGGTACTCTCCGCCGGGAGCGGAGACGTCGGGCGGGGGGTCGTAGATGCTGATACGGTCGTTTCCGCCGTACTCGCTCACATAGACGCGCTCGACCCGCTTGCCGTCGGCCGAGGGCAGGAGCGCGACGTCTGTGAGGTAGATGAACTGGCCGTCCCCGGTGCCGTAGGTGCCGAACTTCGCCAGGGGCGTCGGGGATTCCGCCTTGGTGCTCTCGGATCCGACCTCGGCGGTGCCGCTGCTGGCGCGGATCGAGTGGACGCCGGGCCGGGCGTCCGAGGCTCGGTAGACCATGACCCGGAAGTAGTGCGTGTCGGGGACGAAGATGATCTCGTCACCCTCCGCGGGCGTCGGGTTCCAGATGCCGAGACCGGTGGGTTTGCCCATTTCCCACTCGGGCATCTGCCGTTCGCCGCGAGCCTGGCCGGAG
>JBMOHX010000339.1:0-4454 GCA_049317625.1 Phycisphaerales bacterium | reverse complement strand
GATGAAGATGTCGGTGAACGAGGGCTTGTTGACGGAGTCCGATGACATCGGTGATACTCGGGTTGGAAGAGTGAGCCTCAGTGGCCCGGAGACTTCGAGGGCTGCGCACCGTCGGGCTGTGCCGCGGGCGGGGGCATGATCTTGGCACCATCGCGAAGCTTAAAGGAACCGGCCGCGGCGATCCGTTCGCCGACCTTCAGACCCTCGGTGACGATCACGTCCGCTCCCAGCGCGGGGCCCAGTTTGACAAAGGACTGCTTCACGCGCTCTCCGCCGGCGGGGTCCGCGACGACGAGGAAGACGTGGTCGCCGTAGGGAGCACGCCGCACCGCCGTCGCGGGAACAACCACGCGGTCAATCGGAGATTCGACGGGCACGCTGATGTCGACGAACATCCCCGGGCGGAGCGTGTCGCCGAGGTTCGGAACGATCGCGCGCACCCTGACGTTGCGGGTGTCGGGGTTCACCACCGCGTCGACTCCCGCGACTTCGATGCGGACCGGCTCATCACCCAAGACCGACGAGTTGGCGGTCACGAAGTCGCCGGCCTTCACGCGCTGGGCGTACTCCTGCGGGATCGCGAAATCGAGATAGATGCGGTCGGTGATCCCCTGCAGGCCGACGATCTGTGTCCCGAGCGCCACGAACTGGCCGGGATGGATCGAACGAACCCCGGCCCGTGCGCGGAAGGGCGCTTTGATGTTTTTCTTCGCGAGCTTCACCTCAACCTGGGCCACGCTGGCGCGCGCCTTGGCAACCTCGGCCTCGGAGCGTTGGAGCCTCGCCCGCGCGCCGGCCAGCTGGGCCCTCGCGTTGTCGAGGTCCGTCGCCGGCGCGGCCTTTGAAGCGACCGCGGGCTCGAGCCTTCGGAGGTTTGACTCCCACAGCCCGATGTCAGCCTGGATGACCGCAGCTTCGGTCTCGCTCACACGCACGTTGGCCCTGGCCGCCTCGAGGTCCGCCTGCTCGATGGAGGAATCGAGCACGATCACGACCTGACCCTCTTCGACGATCGAGCCGGTCTCGAAACCGACCTGTGTCACCACACCCTCGACCTCGTTGCTCAGCACGATCGAGCGCAGCGCGATCACGGTGCCGACGAGGTCGGCCCGCGGCTGCCACTGCACCGAGCGCGCGGCCGTCGTCTCAACGGCAAAGGCGGGCTCGCCCATCTGCGGCGCGCCCCCCGCGGCGAGGCGTGCCTTGACGAGCCGCACGCCAAAGGGCGCCGCGCCCAGGGCGAGAAGGATGAGAATCGTGGCGATGACAGGCTTGGCTTTCACGGCTGACGGGTCCTTGATCGGGTGCGGGGCTTTGATCGCGTGCGGGGCTTGGTGGCAGCGGAGCGGCTGGCTGGCACCGCCGGCGGGGCGGCGATCCCCCGCAGCGACTCCAGAAGGTGCTTGCGTCGGGCGGGGGTCATCTCAGAAAGACCGAAGATCCTCTCGAACCAGAGCCCGCTGAGAGCGAGCACCACCGTCTCGCTCGCGCCCGGGGCCAGCCCGTCGCGCCGGGCTTTCTTCAACAGGTCCGTGTGAGCGTCCCGGAGAGGCGAGATGAGCGTGGGATTGCTCGCGAGCGCGGTGACCAGCACAATGCCGGAGCGACGCATGTCCTCGCCGCCGCAATCGGGCCGCTCCAGGCACAGCGAGAGCACCCCTTTGGCGACCCTTCCGGGACCGGGGGGCAGGGCGTCGATCGCCGCCGCGCAGTCCCGTCGCCAGTTGTCCACGATGCGCTCGACCATCGCCCGCAGAAGCAGGTCCTTCGATTTGAAGTGGTACATCAGCCCGCCCTTGCTCACCCCGGCACGCGCCGCGACCGCATCGAGCGTGAGCTCCGCGATCCCGTGCTCGTGGATCACCGCTTCCGCGGCGTCGAGCAAGGCGTGGTGACTGAGAGGGGGAGTGCGAACGGCCACGGGGGAGCATACCGACCAGTCAGTCGGAAAGCAATCCGACCGGTCGGTCGGATTGCATTCTTCACGGTCCCGCAACCGACGCTCATTTCCAGCGGTATACGCCGGCATGAGCACCGCGGCACCCGTGCCGGATCGGGACGAACTTCTCCGCAGGGCCGCCCGAGCCCGCGCGATGCTCTCCCGCTGCGAGATGTGCGGTCTCCGCTGCGGCGCCGACCGCACCGCCGGGGCCCGCGCCCCCTGCGGGCTCGGTGCCGAGTCGCGGACCTTCCGAAAGTACGTGAGCTTCGCGGAAGAGGTGGAACTGCTCCCCAGCTACATGGTCTACCTCGCGGGGTGCAACTTCCGCTGCTCGTTCTGCGTACAGGCCCCAGACTGTTTCAACACCAGGGGCGGCGAGCCGGTCGACCCAGCGGCCCTCGCTGAGGAGTGCCGCGGCGTTGTCGCCAAGGGCGCACGCACCATCAACCTCCTCGGGGGCGAACCGAGCCTCCACGCGCACACGATCCTCGAAGTCGCGGCGGCGGCATGGCCGGAGCGACTCCCGCTCGTGCTCAACTCGAACTTCTACATGTCCGAAGAAGTGCTGGGGTTGTTCGACGGCGTGATCGATATCGCCCTCGCAGATCTCAAGTTCGGCAACGACGACTGCGCCCTCAAGGTCGCGAAGGTCCCGGGCTACTTCGGGCTCGTGACCGCAAACCTGCTCCGCGTCGCGCGGACGAGCACGCTGATGGTGCGCTATCTGCTCATGCCCGGCCACAACCACTGCTGCCTGCATCCGATCGCCTCATGGATCGCAACCAACCTTCCCGGGTGCCGGTTCAACCTGATGCGTGGGTACGTCCCCGCGTGGCAGACCGCCTCGTTCGACCGGGGCGACCTCTCACGCGTGGCGACCGCGGCGGAAACCCACGAAGCCGAAGCAATCGTCGCAGCGCACGGCTTGATCACGGCGGAGTAGCGCACATGGCCGAGAAGGACAAGTCACGTCGGCAGCGCGAGGACGGGGTCACGGAGATCCGCATCTCCGCGGACGGTCGGGTGATGTTCCATGACATGAACGGCCCGCTCGCTCGCCTCGCGCTCACGCTCGCGCCTGAGAACCCCGAGTTGCTTGCCCGCGTACGAGCGGCAGAGGCCGCGAGATCGATGGGATTGACCAATGAATGAGACACGAACCAAGCCGTCGTCCCCGCTGGAACTGATGAGCCCGACCTCGCCCCGCGAGCGCCCCGCCGTGGCCGAGCGTGAGGAGCGGCACCAGCGTCCGGCGGACGAACTCGAACTCCTGATCCGCGCGCGGTACCCGGTCGTCTACGTGGTGACGTACGAAGAAGGCCGGCTCATCCGACGGCTCGGCCAGATCGCCAGACGCAGGCAGAAACAGCTCCACGTGTGGGGGTGCGCCTCCGGGATGCGGCAAGTTTCGCTGGACGCAATCGACGACGGCGCATCTCCTCTGGTCTTCACCAACGTTCGCAAGAACCTCGTCTCTCCCATCGAAGCGATGAGCGTCGTGCTCGATCAACGCGAACCCGCGATCTATCTCTTCCAGGACCTCCACCTTCACCTCACGCGGACCCAGCCTTGCATGCTGGCCAGCCTACGCAAAGTCCGCGATGTCGCGTGCGCACTCACCGACAGCTACAAGTCCATGGTCATCAGTTCTCCAGTGATGGAGCTCCCGCTCGAACTCGAGAAGGACGTCACGGTCATCGACTTCTCGCTCCCGTCCAAGGCGGAGATCTCGGGGCTGCTCACAAAGATCGAGCGCGACGTCGAGGGACACCCGACGCTGCGGGTGTCGCTCGAAGACTCAGACCGCAAGGCGCTCGTGCGCGCCGCCGGTGGACTGACCCTTCAAGAGGCGGAGAACGTTTTCGCAAAGACACTCGTCAACGACGGTCACCTGGGCGGCGATGACGTCGCCGTGATCGTGCAAGAGAAGCAGCAGGTCATCCGCAAGAGCGGCATCCTCGAGTACATCGAAACCGCCGAGTCGCTTGATTCCGTCGGCGGGCTCGAGGTGCTCAAGGAGTGGCTGGAGCGCCGCTCCCGGGCCTTCAGCGACGAGGCACGCAAGTTCGGACTCCCCGCGCCCAAGGGCGCGCTGCTCGTGGGCGTTCAGGGGTGCGGCAAGAGCCTCTGCGCGAAGGCCGTCAGCCGTGCATGGAACATGCCCCTCGTGCGATTCGACGTCGGCCGGGTCTTCTCGAGCTTCGTCGGGTCCTCCGAGAGCAACGTGCGTCGCGCGATCCAGATCGCCGAAAGCGTCTCGCCCGTAGTCCTCTGGATCGACGAGATCGAGAAGGGGCTCGCCGGGGCCCAGAGTTCCGGTGCCACCGACGGCGGCACCATGTCGCGCGTCATGGCGACCCTCCTCACCTGGCTGAACGAGAAGACCTCCGAGGTCTTCGTGGTCGCCACCGCCAACGACGTCACCTCCCTCCCCCCCGAGCTGCTGCGCAAAGGACGCCTCGACGAGATCTTCTTCGTCGACCTCCCCGGACCGCGCGAGCGGGCCCGCATC
>JBMOHX010000338.1:0-4486 GCA_049317625.1 Phycisphaerales bacterium | reverse complement strand
AAGTGACAGCGGGCTCCCGCCCGCTGGGTCTCAAGCGGGCGTCCAGCCCGCTTGACGGGGGGCGCAGCGAGCCCGCAGGACAGACGCTTGTTCGTCGGCGTGGTGACGTGGCCGCGCGAGTGGTTCATCGGGCGGGCTGGACGCCCGCCTCGGACCCAGCGGGCAGAGCCCGCTGCCACGAGCTGATGGGCGTGACGAACTTCCGGTGCCACGACAACCCGCCGCGGGTTGTCGTGAGGACTGATTGTGCGATGGTTGATGCGGTGGGGTGGGACTCTGGTTCATCGCGCCGAAACCGAAGCGGTTTCGGTGGCACCGGACCGGGCGAGTTTGGTCGGGACCCGGTTCCTTGAACCCAGGATGGAAACGGCCCCTGTCCGCGTGATGCATGTCGAGAAGATTGCTTGCGACGTAATGGTCGCTTGGGTATGTTGCTGATATGAGCAACAAGTTCCGCCGCGCGGGGGCCGGTGTTGTATGTTTGCTTTCCGCCGCGGCGTTCGGGCAGGGTTGGCCTTGCGTCGAAGGGTGGCAAGGCCCCAGCATCCCCGGTGTCGCCGGGCAACTCAACACGTACTCGGTGAAGGATCTCAAGTGGTGGGATCCGGACGGCCCCGGCCCCCGTTCGCCCCTCGTGCTCGTCTCAGGCTCATTCATGGCCGCGGGAAATCTCTACGGGAGTTCTCTCGTCGGCTACAACCCCGAGTCACGAACCTGGACGCACGTCGCCGCGCCCATCTCGGGCGTGGTCAACGCGGTGCTCCCGATGGACGACGGGACGTTCTTCGCTGCTGGCTCTTTCAGTTCGCCCGAACTCCCCGCCGCTTCGCGCCTTGCCTTCTGGGACGGCAGCACGTGGCGCGATGAATCGATCGGCATCGGAAGTCCTGTCCTCGCCATCGCCCGTCTGAACTCTGGCGAACTCGTGGCCTCGACGGAGTCCCAAATCCTCCGACAGACCCTCGCTGGCTGGGAACCCATGCACGGCAGCGAGATCTACGGAACCGCACGCCTGCTGAAGGTAGACGGCGCGGGCCGACTCTTTGCCGCGGGTTCGCTGAGACTTCTCCCGAATGAGTACGGCGTCTTGATGTGGGACGGCACCACCTGGACCCGCATCTACGATTCCGCCGGCGATTTCACCTACCCCGGCGGCATCGGGTTCCTCGAGATACTTCCCGACGGTTGCCTGCTGACAGGCCGTTTCCAAGATGGGCCCACGTACATTCCCGGTGGCATCGCGAAGTGGTGCGACGGGGTTCTCACCGAACTGCCGCCTGTGATCGTGCCGGGCAACCTCTCGCCGGTCATGCCGTGGGGTAAGAAGGCGACTCTGCAGTCCGACGGCTCGGTCCTGGTTGAAGGATCCTATGAGTTTCTCCCGCGCGTCTACGCCTCCCTGCTGATGCGGCTGCGCTCGGACTCCACGTGGGACAGCGTGTTGGGTTCCGGCACCGGTGCTGGAGCGATTCTCTCCACCG
Organism: Phycisphaerales bacterium; assembly: GCA_049317625.1. Taxonomy (GTDB): domain Bacteria; phylum Planctomycetota; class Phycisphaerae; order Phycisphaerales; family UBA1924; genus JBEIUO01. The sequence goes on along the minus strand of JBMOHX010000338.1, from coordinate 3,005 downwards.
GCCACGACAGATTTCTCTACACGAACTCCTCGCGTTTCGGGCTTCGTGAGTATGACAACGGGGTGAGGCGGTCCCTCGGCGACGGTCTTACCGCGCCACCCATCACCAGTATCGCGCTCCCCGACGGCCGCGCATTCGTCTCCGGCGAGTTCGACGCAGTGGGCAACACGCCGCTGAACCGCATCGCCTCGTTCGACGGAGTGGCCTTGCTTCCGCTCTCCGGCGGGCTTGATGTCGCGTGCCGCTGTGGCCTCCAACTCCCCGACGGCTCCGTAGTTTTCGGCGGCAACTTCGAAGGCTTCTACGACCCGACCTTCGTCCCCTCCCCCCGCGTCGCCCGGTGGACCGGTGCGCGGTGGCAGGCGATGGGCATCCCAGGCGTCGGCCGAGTCCGAGCGCTCTTCCTCGACGCCCAGCAGCGGCTCCACGCCATGGCCGATTCGTCGGACGCCGGTGTCAGCCCGCTCCAACGGCGCGACGGCGACACATGGACCCCTATCCCCGTCCCGGCCGGGTTCACCGACTGCCGCGCCGTTGTTGACGAGCCTGATGGCTCCAAGGTCTTCGCGTGGTCCGGGAGCACCTTCATGCACCGGTGGGACGGTGTAACGTGGACGCGCCTCTCCGTGCCTTCTGTGTGCCGGTTTCTGACCACGCTCGTCGGGCTTCCGAACGGCGATCTTGTGCTCGGGGGCCCGCTCTTTGGTTCCGGTACTTTCGCGAGCTTCAATCGCCGGCAAGGCACGTGGACACCACTCGGTTCTGCGCTGAATGGTGCTGTCACCTCGCTCTGTCCCATCCCTCGCCCCGATGGCGGTGCCGACGTCCTCGTCGGCGGTGAGTTCACCATCGCCGGTGCTTCAACCTCTCCCTACATCGCCCGATGGGTCCCCGAGACCAACCAGTGGTTTGCCGTCGGCACCGGTGCAAACGCCGCAGTTCGCAGCATCGCGCGAGCCCCATCCGGCGAGATCCTCGTGGCCGGAGACTTCACCGTCTTCGACGGGAAGGCCGCGGCCTTCATGTCCATGTACCGCATCCCCTGCCCCGCCGACTTCACCTGCGACTCGCAGGTCGACGGCGACGACGTCATCGAGTTCTTCGGCGCGTGGGACCAGGCTTCAGCCGAAGCCGATTTTGATCGCGACACGCTCGTCACCGCGGCAGATGTCGAGGCCTTCATGCAAGCGTGGGATGCGGGCTGCTGATCGCCGCTGGAACCGATCGTGCGTGCGCTGGCTGGGGCGCGGGATTCGGGATTGGGGATTCGGCGTTCGGATGAGGTGCTTCGCACCGAAACCGAAGCGGTTTCGGTGGCACCCGGCCCTCGTCACGCCCGAGAACACCCTCCCGGCACCGCTTTCAATCTCCCCCTTCCACCCACATCCAAGCGAACCCGTCCGTCTTCCGATCAGTAGTGGGGGGACCGACTCCCGGTTACGGGGGAGATACCGGACCCTACCATCTTCCTCCCCGGCGAACCAGCCGCGGATCACGGAGTGAGCGGAATATGTGCGGAATCGTCGCCTATGTCGGGAACAAGCCCTGCCAGACCCTGCTCATCGAGGGCCTGAAGCGCCTCGAGTACCGCGGGTACGACTCCGCCGGCATCGCGGTGATCCACAACGGGAAGCTGCAGATCGCCAAGTCGGTGGGTCGCGTCGCGAACCTGGAGGACAAGCTCGAGTCCATCGGGAACTTCGGGGGCGCAATCGGGCTGTGCCACACGCGCTGGGCCACCCACGGCGGCGTGACGGACGTGAACGCCCACCCGCACACCGACGACAAGGTCGGCATCGCGCTGGTGCACAACGGGATCATCGAGAACTACGCGGCCCTGAAGACCTACCTCGAAGAGAAGGGCCACACCTTCAGGAGCCAGACCGACACCGAGGTGCTGGCGATGCTCATCAGCGAGCTGTACGAAGGTGACCTCGAGAAGGCTGTGCAGGCGGCGCTGCGTGAGGTGACGGGCGCGTACGCGATCGCGGTGATCTGCGAGCGCGAACCCGAGACTCTGGTCGTCGCGAGGAAGGGCTCGCCGCTCCTGGTGGGCGTGGGCAACGGCGAGTACGTCGTGGCCTCGGATCAGCAGGCGATCGTCTCGCACACCACTCAGGCGTTCACGCTCGACGACTACAACGTCGTCAAGATCACGCCCAAGGGCTTCCGTACCTCGACGATCAACAACGTGCCGGTGACGCCGCGGATCGAGCAGTTGGAGCTCGAACTCGCGGAGATCGAGCTGGGGGGTTACTCCCACTTCATGCAGAAGGAGATCCACGAGCAACCCAAGTCGCTGCGGAACTGCTTCCGCGGCCGGCTGGATGCGCGGGACGGCAAAGTGGTGCTCGGCGGGCTGACGGATCACGCCAAGGAACTGACGAAGATCCGGCACGTGGTGCTGACGGCCCAGGGGACGGCGCTGCACGCGGCGATGATCGGCGAGTATCTGCTGGAGGACCTCGCGAAGGTGCCGTCGCGCGCGACGTACGCGAGCGAGTTCCGCTACCGCAATCCGATTATCGAAGACGGGACGGTTGTGGTGGCCGTGAGCCAATCGGGCGAGACGGCGGACACGCTGTCGGCGCTGCGGGAAGCCAAGGACCGCGGCGCGATGGCGCTGGGCGTGATCAACGTCGTGGGGTCGTCGATCTCGCGCGAGACCGACGCGGGCGTGTACCTGCGCGTGGGACCGGAGATCGGCGTCGCGAGCACGAAGGCGTTCACCGGTCAGGTCGCGGTGCTCACGATGATTTCGCTGTTCATGGCCAGACGTCGGTACATGTCGCAGGACCAGTGCTCCGAGCTGATGAGCCAGCTCGAGCGGATCCCCGAGAAGATCGAGCGGGTGCTCGAGAGCGACTCGCTCATCCGCGACATCACCGAGAAGTACTGCGGGCGCGAGAACTGGCTCTTCCTCGGGCGCGGGTACAACTACCCGACCGCACTCGAGGGCGCGCTGAAGCTGAAGGAGATCAGCTACATCCACGCCGAGGGCATGC
>JBMOHX010000337.1:0-4491 GCA_049317625.1 Phycisphaerales bacterium | reverse complement strand
GCGTGGCGAAGTGCATCGGGGGTCGGCGGGCGTGCGTCGGGCGCGACGTGTGTCGCCGAGCGGCAGCGCGGGTTGGCGTGTGGGGGCAGCGCGATCAGGCCGCGCTGCGTTGGCGCAGCTGGTCGTACTTGGCGCGGAGGTTCGGGTCTCGCAGGACTGTGAAAGCCTTGCTGATGACGGTGAACTTCGCGTCCGCGTCGGGCGCTTGAGAAAAGTCGGGGTGGTGGATGCGGGCCAGCGCGCGGAACCCGGCGCGGATCTCGTCCTGCGTGGCGGTCGGGCTTACGCCGAGGATCTTGTAGAGGTCCTCGACTTCGACGGCGACGGTCGCGGTCGGCATCGGCGGATTGGGCGGGGGCGGCGGTGCGCCCGCGCCCGGGGTGGGCTGCGGGCTCTGCTTGAGCCGTTCGCCCTGCCTGGGCATCACGCCGAAGCGGGCCACGTGCTCGACGATGGCGCGGTGCTCAGGGCTGAGGTCGAGGAATCGCACGCCGCACTCGAAGGCACCACTCTTCTTCTGCTTGCGCTTCCAGATGACCGTTCCTCGCAGGCAGAACATCATGCCCGCGCTGCGGAGCTGGAAGTTGAGCACCGCGCCGATGCTGACGGCGTGCTCGTCATCGAACCGGAGCCGCATCCCGGTCGCGGAGATGTCCATCAGGGACCCGAGTTGGCACATGAAGCCGTCGACCTGCTGGCGCGGAGCGGCACGGGGCTTTTTCGCCTGGCGCTTGGGCAGCCATGACATGACCTCGGACCACTGCATCCAGGGGTTTCGGATGGACCGGGGGGGCGTGTCCTCAGGGCCGGGTGAGGTCCGGGGCCGTGGACGCCGTGTGAGACGGTTGTGCGGCGGGTACCGGATGGACCGGGCCGAGAACGACGCGGGGGGCCGGGCGGGCCTTGGCGGGGGCGTCGTCGAAAAGGATGCGGATCTGCGGCGAATCAAGGTCGTCGAGCTGGCCGTCCTTGACCATCCAGATGAACGCCCAGACCGCGATGCCGGCGAGGATGAAGGCGAGCGGGAGCACGATGTAGATCACACTCATGGCTTGCCTCCGAAGGACCGCGACCGGAACGAGAGGAAGATCACCGTCAGCGAGCTGACGGGCATGAGCACCGCGGCGATGACGGGATGGATGAGACCGGTGACGGCGAGCGCGGCGGCGCCGGCGTTGTAGGCGACGGAGACGATGAGGTTCCGCCGGACGACGCCCATGGTGCGCTCTGATCCGCGCAGGAGTTCGAGCACCGCGCCGATGCCGGGCTGGCCGAGGTACGCGTCAGCGGCCGCGAGGCTGGCCTCTGCTCCGCCGTGCACCGAGACTCCGACGTCCGCTGCCGCGAGCGCGGCGGCGTCGTTGATGCCGTCGCCGACCATCACGGTCAGGGCCCGGGCTCGTTCCGCTGAGACCGCGGCAACCTTCTGTTCCGGCGTCGCGGAGTGGATGACATCTTCGTCTGGCAGGCCGAGGAGCTTGCCGGCGCGGCGTGTGGGGCCCTCGGCGTCGCCGGAGAGCAGGCGGACCCGCCACCCGCGCTCGGCGAGTGCTTGCACGGCGTGGGCCGAGTCCTCGCGGAGCACGTCGCCCAGTGCGCCCGCGGCTTGCACGACGCCGTTCACGCTGACAGCGACGCAGGTCGACCCGCCGTGGGCCGCGGCCCGAACGGCGTCGCAGAGCCGGTGCGGGTCGATCGCCGAGTCGCGGATGAAGGTCAACGAGCCGACGAGGACGAGCGAACCGTCGACGCGCGCCTCGATGCCGCGCCCGGGCATGAGCCGCGTGGACTCGGTGCGGTGGTGCGACCCCGCGCCGAACTCGCGCACGAGAGCAGCGGCGATGGGGTGTGAGCAGCCGAGTTCGGCAGCGGCGGCGAGCTGGCCGGCTTCGCGGGATCCGTGCCACTGCTGCACGCTGAAGACGCCGGTGGTGACGGTGCCGGTTTTGTCGAGGAAGATGGTGCGCGGGCCCGCGTGTGTGCCGAGGCGCTCGATCACATCGCCGCCCTTGACGAGCATCTTCATGCGAGCGGCCTTGCCGAGGGCAGCGGTGAACGAGAGCGGCGTGGCCAGGCCCAGCGCGCACGGGCAGGTGACGATGAGGAGTGCCACGGCGTATTCGGCGGCTTGATCGAGGGTGCCGATGCGGGCCCAGAGCACCGCGGTCGCGGCGCTGAGGCACAGCATGCTGACCACGAACACCCCGGCGATGCGGTCGGCGAACTGCACGACTTGGGGCTTGCGCCGGGTGCATTCGGCGACGATCGAGAGCAGACGTCCGACGCGGGTCTCGCCGCCGACGGCGTGGACGCGCATCCGGAAGGCGCTCGTGATGTTCAGCGTGCCCGCGGCGACGGCGTCGCCCTCTTCCCGCCGCGCGGGCGCGGACTCGCCGGTGAGCATGGATTGATCGACGTCCGTGTGCCCGGAGAGAATTTCGCCGTCGGCCGGGACGGTCTCGCCGGGGGCGACCTCGAGCGTCGCGCCGACCTCCACTGCCTCGATGGGCACGCTGCGCACCTGATCTCCCTCGACGAGGCTTGCGCGTGTCGGGGTAAGGGAGAAGAGCAACTCGAGGGAGTCCGCTGCACGCCTGGTTTGACGGAGCTGGATCCACCGTCCCACGAGGAGCGCGAAGACGAGCACGCTGAGCGAGTCGAAATACACCTCTCCGACGCCGCGTGCGGTGTTGAGCAGCCCCCAAATCCAACCAGCGCCGAGGCCGACGGCGATCGGGAGATCGAGGTTCAGGGCGCCGCTGCGGAGTGCCCGCCACGCGCTGACGAAGAACACACGGCCGGGCCACGCGAGCGAGAGCGAAGCGACCGCGAGGCTGAGCCAGCGGAAGAGCGAGAGGTACTCGTGCTCCATCACGTCCGCGAGGCCGGAGTAGAGCGCGAATGCCAGGAGCATGGTGTTGCCGGCGCAGGCACCAGCGACGCCGACGTGCTGGAGTCGGCGACGGTCCTCGAGCCGCCGCGCTTCTCTCGCCCGGGCGTCTTTGGCGGGGTGCGGCGGGTAGCCGAGGCAGGAGAGCGACGAGGCCACGCTCGAGAGCGAGGTGGACGCGGGATCCCACACGACCTGCACGATGGACCGGCCGAAGTCCAGCCGGGAAGAGACGACACCCTGGGTGATGACCGGGAGCCTCTCGACGAGCCAAACGCACGCGGCGCAGTGGACGCCTTCGAGGAAGAGGTCGGCGGAGGCCAACCCGCCGCGGACGCCCCGTACGTAGAGGCGTTGGAAGGTGGGGTCGTCGTACTCGTCGTACGCGGTGCGCGAGGCGGTGGCCGGCCGGCCGGGTTCATCGGCGCGGATCCGGTAGTAGTCCGAAAGGCCGCAGGAGTGGATGACCTTGTACGCGGATTCGCAGCCGTGGCAGCAGAAGCAGAGTTCCGCGGCGAGTTCTGGCACCGGCATGGATTGCCCGCAGTGGGAGCACGGGCACTCGGTCTGCACTGAAACCGATCGGATTGGATCAGCGGCGATACTCAACGGGAGCCTCCCGGGGAGCGGTCGGCGGCGGCCAGGTCGGGCGCGGCGCCGCAGAAGGGTGAGACGTGGGCCGCGGAGTTTGGCGCGGCCGGGAGCGGTGTGGAGAAGCGTGCGATGGCGGTGCCGGCGCCCATGAGGATGAGCAGGAGCGCCGTGGCGAGGGGTGCGCGGGCGCCGAGCCAGTTGGTGACGCGGCGGCCGCTCACGCCCGCGAGCGAGAGCACCGGGAGTGTGCCGCCCCAGAAAGCGATCATGACGAGCGCGCCGCTGATCGGGTCGCCGGTGCCCGCCGCGGCGATCACGAAGCTGTAGAGCCATCCGCAGGGGAGCAGGGTGGTGAGCAGGCCGATGCCGCCGGCGCGGAGGACGGGGGGAAGGCCGAAGGCGGCGTGGTAGCCGCGTTCGATGACCCTCTGCCAGCGGGCGGGGACTCGGGGGCCGCGGACTCGGAGTCCCGCGGCGCGTGCGAGCATGAAGAGCCCCGTGGCTGCCAAGAGGATCGACGCGCCCACCGAGGCGGCCCGGCTGATGCCGGCGTTCGCTCCGCCGAGGTCGATGGCCTCTCCGACGATGCCCGCGATCGAACCCAGGAGCGTGTAGGTCGTGAGGCGACCGAGGTGGTACGCGGCGAGTGCGGCCCCGGGGTTCGCGGGTCGTCCTTTGAAATCTGAGACGGCGAGCATGACAAACGCGCCGCACATGCCGGCGCAGTGCATGCTGCCCAAGACCGATGCGAGGAAGACGGAAACGAGCAGCGGGGTCACCGGAGCGCCTCGTGCCGGTTGTCGGCGCGGATGGTGCGAACAAAGAGCCGCTCGCCGCTCTCGGCACGCACGCGGAACTCGGAGACGCCGGGCGCGAGTGGCCCGGCGAGCTGGTAGCGACCTTGTCCGAGTGGGGCGCAGGCGACCGTGGCGCGCCGGCTGGGGTCGGTCACGAGGAAGTGCTCGACGGTGAAGTCCGAGTCTTCGATCGGGCCGCCGGCACCGTCT
>JBMOHX010000336.1:0-4511 GCA_049317625.1 Phycisphaerales bacterium | reverse complement strand
GCCCGCGTGAGTGTGACGAGCACGACTTCGGGCGGCACGCCCCAGCGCACCGGCACGATGGATGTGCCGATGCCGCGCGAGACAAGCACACGACACGCCGGGCCCTGCACAAGCCCCGCGGCGTACTTGCTGCCGAACGCGCTGGGAACAATCGGCGTGCCGATGAACGGCAGCTTCACCTGCCCGCCATGCGTGTGCCCTGAGAGCATGAGATCAACGCGAAACGGCGGGTCACGCAGTTCGGGAAGTTCAGCAGTATCCGGTTCGTGCGCGAGCAGAAGGCGGGGCATGTCCGCCGGGATGCCGCGGAGCGCCGCCTCGAACGAGACATCACCCATCTCGAGATCCTCGACGCCGGTGATGGCGAGGCCAGATGCTGGAGCAGTTTCGCAGAGCCTGCGATCTGCGTCGATGAACACCGCGCTGTTCTCGACGACCCGCACTCCCGCCGCGTCGAACGCTCCGCGAATCTGCCTGATGCCCGCGTAGTAGTCGTGGTTCCCCATCACCGCGAGCGTCGGGATGCGTTCCTCGATAAACGGCGCGAAGATCGCGGCGGCCGCGGGCGCGAGCTCAGCCTCACTATGCACATAGTCACCGGTGAGGAGCACGACATCGGGGCGCAAAGCGAGGGTCTGGGCGACGACACGTTGAAGAAATGCCGCGGGCACGCGCGCACCCAGATGTGTGTCCGAGAGCAGCGCGCACTTGAAGCCTTCGAGCTCGGGGGGAAGGTTCCGGATCGGGATCTCGTAACGCGTTGTGCGAAGGTCCCACGGCGCCACAAGCGTCGCGTGCGCACCGGGAAGCCCCACCGCCCCCGCACCGCCCACGAAGACGCCGTTCACCACGAGGCGGCGCCGCGCTGTGTCGATGGGCCGCTCCTGTGGCTTCGCGGCGGCGAGCGCCGCGCGGATTCGGACCAGCAGCGACAGCGGCAGGAAGATCACCGCCCACCCGATACCGACCGCGAGCGGGGGCGTCCACCACCCGTGGAGGGTGCGGTGGGTCAGGATCCGCGCGATCACCCAACCCGGGACGCACAGCGTCTGCACGACATTCGACGCGAGCTTCACCGCGGAACTCTGCGCCACGCCCGGCGTGTGATCCCCCGCCGCCGCGGCGTGATAGAGCCACCAGCTCACCAGCGTGAGGCAAGCCCACAGAGCAAACAGCGCGGCGAGGAATCGACGGGAGCGGGGCATGGATGAGGGGTGTACGAGCCGACTTTCGGAAGGTTCGTCGGGTGAACTGCGGGAGCACATGAAGAAATCCCCCGGAGCGCCCGGGGGAACGATGCCAGCGTCAGCGTATGGCGCACGATCAGCGTGTTCAGCAGCCCGAATCCCACGCCGCGAAGAACGCGATAGTGTCGTCCCCGTCGACCCCGCCGTCCGCGTTGAAGTCCGCGGAAGGGTCGCTCGCGTCCCACAGCCCGAAGAACGCGATCACATCGTCCGCGTCCGCGGCGTTGTCGTCGTTGTAATCAGCGGGACACCCGATGCGGAACCGGCCGGAGATGTTGAAGAAGATCTTGCCGGGAGCGGTGATGCGGATCCGAGCCGCGGGCGTGATGCCCTGGGGAAGTTGTACTTGCGCGGTACCGGTGTTGGGAAACGTCCCCAGAGTCGTGGACCAAGTCACGCCGTTGTCGAGTGAGAGGTCGAGCACAACCGAAGCGGCAGAAATCGGAGCCCCAGTGGTGTTGCCCACGCTCCAAACGACAGTCGCCACGCCGGAGGACACACGGGCGTTCGCCGCGGGGCTTGAGATGAAGAAGCGAGAGGAGCCCGGATTGACGACAATGTTGATGATGGGAGAGATCGCCACCGCGCCCGCGGCGGGGTTGTTGTCGCGAACAATGCAACGGAATCGGCGGGTACGGTTCGCGAACGTCGGCAGCCTTTCGCCGGGCGTCGCCACTCCAGCGAGCACGTCAGAGGCTTGCGGGAACCAGCGAGACGAGCCGGGCACGGGCGGAAAGACACGGAACAGCGCCCCGCTGCCGTTGTCGACGGCCCCCGTGCCCGAGAGCGGGCGTGCGACCCCCGGATCGAACTGCTCCCACGAGTAGCTGAGCGTATCGCCGTCCGCATCGGTGGCCGCAGCGACGAGCTCGAACGGCGTCGAAGGCGGGATGGAGTATGTCCGCGCCACCGTCGAGAACACCGGAACCTGGTTCGAGGTGGCGGTGGTCACCGAGCAGGTCCGTCCTGTGCCCGCGATGAAGGACTGCATCTCCGCGATGCTGCCGTGGTGGAAGAACGGATCGGCAAACTCCACGATGTTGTCGGAAGGGGGCGCGCCGCCGACCGGGCACGCGCCCGCGTACGCCATGGGCGTCGACCCCGAACCCGCTTCCCACGCTGTGGCGAGGCTTACATTGCCGGCGCAACGGCCGTAGATCCCGCTGAACGTGTGGTTCGCGCCGAACTGGTGACCGATCTCGTGGATCACGACGAGCGCCGAGAACGGGTCCGCGTCCCCGCCGCGCGGAATGCCGGACACTCCTCCCGCCTTGTTTGCCGTGCACACGCAGGCGAGGTTCGCGACACCGCCGAAGATGCGTGTGACGCAGTGCCCGATGTCGAAGTTAGCGACCCCAATCCGGGACTCGATCGCGCCATAGTTCGCGCCGAGAACCGGAGACGAACAGTCCGAGCCCGCCCCCCCGTCACAGCTCGACGGGTACGGATCGGTCGCGGGATCGATGAACACGAGGAGGTTGTTGTTCGCGACCAGATTGAAGTGCACGCCCAGGTCGGCCTCGTACACGACGTTCGTCCGGCTCACCACTGTCACGATCGCGGCGAGCGGATCAGCGACGTTGGGCTCGCGGCCCTGCAGCGTCGAGTGGTGCACCCCGTACTCGCCGGTGCAGGCCACCGCGAGTCGGTACTCGCGCCGAGACTGAAACGCCCGCTCACCGTACGCGGGCGGATCGGCCGGGATCGGCGCCCCGGGGTTGGACGGCGTATGACAGGTCCAATCGCCGCCCCCGGGAAGCTCGCGCAGCCAATAGCTGATGACGTGCGCATCGTCACGCGCCTGCCACAGGTCGATCATCCACGAGCCGCCGGTAGCTGCCGCGGCCTCGTCGACCACGCGGAGCATTCCCGTCAGCCCGCGCTGAGTGATCTCGATGCGACCGCTCGCGCTGCGGTCGACGGACCGGACGATGTACGTCCGCATCTCGGGAAACTGCGCGGCGAGCCCGGGCTCCATGATCGGTGACTCGGCCACAAAGCACTCGACTTCGCGCCCGTCCGGATCAACGAGCGTGAGCCCGGATCCGTACGCATCCAGTGGCAGGTCGAGCCGCTCCATCGGTGCCGCGGCGAGTTGCGCGCGGAGCGCATCGGTCGCGACGCGGAGCAGAGTACCGGACAGCGGGCGCGGACCGGGCGCTCCCACGGATTCCGGAAGCACTTCCACCGGTGTGAACGTCTGCCCCGAGCAGAGCGACGCCAGCACGCACGACAACGCGAACACGAGCTTCATCAGCGCACCCCTTTCGAGCGGCGCGACGAAGGGCCCGCTCGGCACCCAGCGTACACGATCAACGGAACTCGTTGCAAGACCCGGGGCGTTCAGACCGCGTTCAGCATCCCCCGTCCCACACGCCGAAGAACCCGATGATGTCGTCCCCATCAACCCCGCCGTCGGCGTTGAAGTCCGCGCCAGGGTCGCTCACGTCCCACAGCCCGAAGAACGCGATCACGTCGTCACCATCCGCGGCGTTGTCGTCGTTGTAATCCGCGGGGCACCCGATGCGGAACCGACCGGAGATGTTGAAGAAGATCCGCCCGGGAACCAACACGCGGACTCGCGCGTTCGAAACGATTCCGGCCGGCAGCGAGATAGTCGCGGTTCCGTTGTTGGTGAACGTCCCGAGAGTCGTCGGCCAGGTGGCACCGTTGTCCGCCGAGAGTTCAAGCACAACGGAAGCGGCGGAGATCGGCGCGAGGTTCGTGCCGCCAACGCTCCACGAGATCGTCGCAGGTCCGCCAGGAACGCGGGCGTTTGGCGCGGGTGACGTCACCGCGAAAGGCGACGCGCCGGGCGGCACCGTGAGCGTCGCGAAGGAACCAACCGCCACGCCACCGGCGAGCGGGTTGTTGTCCCGGACAAACGCGCGGAAGGTTCGTTCAGCGCCGGGGAACGTCGGGAGCATCTCACCGGCGGTCGGCGTGCCAGCGAGGATGTCGCTCATCCGCGGGAAGTACCGCCGCGGCTCGATGGTCGGCGGGAACACACGGAAGAGTGCCCCTTGTCCATTGTCGAACGCATCGGGCCCGATGAGCGGGCGGGCGAAACCGGAGTCAAACTGCTCCCACGAGTACGCGAGCACGTCGCCATCGGGGTCTGTCGCGCTGGCCGTGAGCACGAACGGCGTGGCCGGCGGGATGAACGCGGTCAGCGCCGCAAGCACGATCTCGGGTGTGTCGTTCGCCGTCGGAGTCGAGACGGCGCACGACCCTCCGTTCCCCGTGATGAAGCGGTTCATCTCG
>JBMOHX010000335.1:0-4514 GCA_049317625.1 Phycisphaerales bacterium | reverse complement strand
CATCTCGTTGCATCGCACGGGGCCAAGGGAAAGAGTTCACACGATGCGCGACTTGTCGCCGCGATGCAGTCCCATGGCATTGAGCGCGTCCTGACATTCAATACGGCCGACTTTCAGCGGTATCCCGGTGTGGTTGCTATGACGCCGCCGGACATCGTGAAAGGCACGAATGAAGTCGGATGACTTCGCTCTGCCGGACGGCCTGGAACGGACGGGCTGGGGGCAGGAGACCCCGCGTCCCACCACGTTGTGAAAGAAGGCCGCGGGAGTTTCGTGCCGCGGCCTGCGGCGATGACCCGGTGAGTGGAGGTTCCACATACACCTGGCAGCTCGCTCGCGTTTACGTCAACAGTCAACGCCGCTCCGCGAGCTATGCGTGCAGAAAACGGCCGATCGTATCGGTCTCATAAGGCGATTTGGATGGGACCTTGGCGACGGGACAGGAGTGTTCGGTTGCAGCAGGGTTTGCCCCCGCAGTCCCGGTTTGATATGATCAAACTCAGATCGAATTCGATCCGATGGATGAGCCCATGCACCACGCCAAAGACACCTACTCACTGACCGACTTCAAGCAGAACGCCAAGGAGCACTTGGAGCGTCTGCGGGCGACGGGCCGGCCCGAGGTTCTCACGGTCAACGGCAAGGCCGAGGCCGTTGTCATGACACCGGAGACGTACGACCAGCTCGTCGAAGCGGCCTTGAACGAAGCCAAGGCCAAGATCGCGGTAGGTCTCCAGCAGGCCCGCGCCGGTCAGTTGATCGATGGCAAACACGCGCTCGCGACCCGCCGCGCCCGGCGCGCCGCGAAGGGCGGGTAACGAGACCGATGAGCGGCTACGTGATCACGCCCGCCGCGGATGCCGACCTTGAGGAGATCTGGCAGTACGTCGCGCTGAACAGCGGTGAGGCTCGGGCGGACTTTGTGGAGGACGAGCTCCACGCCGCGATGCAGCGGCTGGCGGAGATGCCTGGCATCGGTCATTTGAGGATCGACCTCGCCGACGAGGCCCTCCGATTCTTCAGCGTCCAAAGGTTCCTCATCGTCTACCGGCCGGAGTTTCGGCCCGTCCAAATCATCCGCGTTCTCCACGGCGCTCGGGACGTGCAGGCGATCCTCGAGTAGCACCTCGAAGGGCTCTGCGTCGCTTCCCGGAACACTTGAGTAGGGACGGAGCAACCGCGACGCGTTCTCGCTGACCGTACCCGTGCGAGCGGTCCCCCGCCGGACGACTTCGCGCACCGCTTGGTAGAGCAGGCGGTGGCCCCGCAGGCCGATGGCTCGTGCTCGGACGCGTCGGGAAAGTCGGCGCCGCCCTCTTCCTCCATTCCCCATTGCCTTCTTCCCCCGCTTACACTCCGCCCATGACCCAAGCCGCCTCCTCCCCCAAACCGACCGCACCCAGCCGCAAGTTCGTCGAGGAGATGAAGGGCTCGGAGTGGATCAAGGGTGTTTACGCGATTCTGAACCCCCAGCTTGGCCGCACCCGGGCCGAGAAGCCGTACCTCCGCTGCCTGATCGGCGACCGCACCGGCGACGTGCCTGGGCGCCTCTGGACTGTTGACGAGAACTTCGAGATGCCGCAGGAGGGGTTTGTGCTGCTCGAGGGGGAGACGCAGACGTACCAGGGTGAGATTCAGCTCATCATCAAGTGGCTCAAGCAGGTCGAGCCGAGCAACGACGAGCTGCGCGAGCTCGTCCCCAGCTCCCGCCGCGCGCCCGACGACATGATCGCGGAGCTCTGCGCCCTCCTTTCGACGCTTCAGCACCCCGCGATGCAGGCCCTCTCGAAGGTCTACCTCGCCGACGAGGTTCTGATGGGGGAGTTCAAGCGAGCCCCCGCCGCGAAGAGCGTGCACCACGCGTACCTGGGCGGCCTCTTGGAGCACACGCTCAACCTGCTCAAGCTCGCCGACGCCGTTTGTCCGCTCTACCCGAAGATCAACCGCGACATCGTGATGATGGGCCTCTTCCTCCACGATCTCGGCAAGACCCGTGAGCTCTCGTACGACCGGGGCTTCGGCTACACGGACCACGGTGAGCTCATCGGCCATGTCGTCGATGGCGCCATCATGCTGCACGACAAGGCTCAGCTCGTCATGCGCGAGCACGGTGTCCGCCTTCCCCCGGGCGCGCTGATGGTGCTGCAGCACATCATCATCTCGCACCACGGGCAGCCCGATTTCGGGGCCGCGAAGGTGCCGATGACCCCCGAGGCGATTCTCGTGTCTCTCCTCGACAACGTGGACGCGAAGACAACCATCGCCATCGCCGAGACCCGCCCGGATCGCCCGCAGGAGTTTGATGCCGGCGGGAACTTCACCGAGAAGGTCTGGGCATTGGAGACCAAGCTCTACAAGCCTGACCCCCTGAAGTAGCCGTGGCGTACACTTCCGCGTGGCATCCGAGGAATCCTCCATCGCCGTGAACTTTGGGAAGCCGATCCCGCTCTTCCCGTTGGAACACGTCACCCTCCTGCCGCAGCAGCTCCTGCCGCTGCACATCTTTGAGCCGCGGTACGTGCAGATGGTGGAGCGCGCCCTCGACGGCTCAGGCCTGATCGCGATGGCGGTCTTCGACGGCAACGAGTGGAAGCAGAACTACCACGGCCGCCCGCGCCTGAAGCGCGCGGTGTGCGTCGGACACATGCTGCGTCACTCGAAACTGACCGATTCCCGGTACAACATTCTGCTGCAGGGCGTCTGCCGCGCACGCCTCCTCGAGGAATCCGCCCCGGAGACCGGCCGGCTCTACCGGCAGGCGACGCTCGAACCGGTTGGCGTCTCGGCCCTGGGCGAGAGCCAGCCCGACATGCTCGATGCCGACCTCAAGCAGGTCCGCGGCCGGCTCCACGACCTCTTCGGCGAGGGCGAACTCTCCCGGCTCAACGCCTCCGAGCAACTGCTCCACTTCATCGCGAACGACGACATCCCGACCCACGCGGTTCTCGAGATCGTCTCGTTCACGCTCGTGCAATGCCCACGTTTGCGGTACGCCCTTCTCGCGGAGGGTTCTCTCGCGCGAAGGGCGGGGCTCGTTCTGGCCGAGCTGGAGCACCTCGGTGGCCTCATCCGGCGTGCCAGGGGCCAGAACCCCGAACAATGGCCGAAAGGCCTGAGTTGGAACTAACCGGGCGCGCGGCCCTTTCGGCCTGGCCGAACCGAACAAAGTACAAAACTCACAAACTGTTCCGCGCCGGCCGCAACACGAATCCGAAACTCTCGATGAACAGAGTCGTCGTACACTTTGCAGCAGGCGAGCCGCGCGATCCAGAACGATCGGCGGACCGCTCGGGAGGCAGCGCAATGGTCAGGGTTCAGAGCTCGGTGAAGACCGCCCAGGTTCGTTCGCGGTTGGCGTTGGTCGCGAGCTTGGGGCTGTTCACGTTCGCATCGGTCGGGTGCGACAACGCACTCCAAGGTGGCGCTTCGGGTGCAGCACTCGGCGCGCTCGCGGGCATGGGCCTGGGTGCCCTGACCGGCGACATGGGCAAGGGTGCCGCGGCCGGCGCGATCATCGGCGGCGTGGGCGGTGCCTTGTTGGGCGACCAGAATCGTCGCAACCGGAACGACTACTGAGCCACAGCCCGGCGCCCGAGAGGCGCGGGCGCTCAGATCACGTCGCGCATACCCGGGCGTCTGGGAAGCTCCGACACACCCGCGTGAACGGCCTCGGCACAGGCACGAGCCAGAGCCTGGATCAGTTTTTCGTGATCCGGTATGGCGGGCAAGAGTTCGAGGAAGTCGTCGACGCGGTGGTCCGCTGGCCACTTCGGATTGATCATCGCGATCGCGGCGTCGCCGAGGGCTTCCTGCGCACCCAGAAACCACTCGATGGTGGGCTTGCCGCCTTCAGGCGGCGGGATGCGTGTACGCACGCTGACCGGGAATGGCTCGCCATCCCCGACGCCGACGACCGGCCACAGGCCGGCCTTGGTCACAGGTTCGCGGGCCAGCGACATGACCGGCACCTTCCGACGCACCGCCCGTTCGCGGAGCTGGCGAGCCTCGATGCCGATCCGCGGCGGCTCGAAGAGATAGCAACCGGGGAGGAGCTCCTCCCCGACGACAGGCTTCGAAACGGCCGGCCGCAGCCCGGCGTCTGTTGCGATCTGACGGATCTGTCGCCGAGCCTCCTGCAGCGGGAGACAGATGCGCGACATGCGGTCGAAATCGTGAGCAACGCGGGCCTTGCCCAGCGCCTTGAGAGACAGCTCCTCGGCCTCGAAGTACGCCATTCCGACGAGGGCGTCGCTCGCCCTCGCCATCAAGTCATCGATTGCCCCACCGCCACTCTTGGCCGGATTGGTCATCCCCGACCCCCGCGGGCACCGGCGACCCGTTTCACGTGTGCCGACAGGCTCTCAAGCAGTCCGATCCACTGGTCTGCGAGCGCGTTCATGTCGTAGGCCACCAGGTCGGACAACTCCGACCAGTCCTGCCGTTGGATCGAGTCCTGAATCGTCTTCAACGTTCGACCAAAGGCGGAGACGGCCTGATCGAACGAGATCTCGCCG
>JBMOHX010000334.1:0-4571 GCA_049317625.1 Phycisphaerales bacterium | reverse complement strand
ACTCCTGCCCCGCGCGATGGACAAGGGCCGTGTCCTCTGCTGCGAGGTCCTCATCGGCACCGGCGCCGTCCGCCACCAGATCCGCGAGAACGAGATCCACCAGCTCTACTCCGAGATGCAGTCGGGCCGCAAGCACGGCATGGTCACCGTCGATCAGGCGCTCCTGGACCTCTACCAGCGCGGCGAGATCTCGTACGACACCGCCGTCTCCTCCGCGCGGATGCCAGACTTCATCCGCAAGCGCATCGTCACCGAGCACCCCGCGGCGTAAACCGACCCGCCCTCACGACCGAACCCCGCCCCCCAGTTCAAAGACCGCTTCCATCGGTTCCCACCACCCGCCGCTCCGCGCCCCGGGGACGCGCTGCTGGAACGTCCGCATCAGGTCGTCCCACGCCCGGCACCTGGGGTCCTCGGCGTACCGCTGAAAGTCCCGCGCCGGATCGAACTCATCCGGCGCTTCAAACGTCATGAACAACCGGTTCCCGCCGAGGTAGATCCGCATCGACGCGATCCCCGCGGCCCGCAGCGCGAGGACGACCTCGGGCCACACCGCCTCGTGGTGCCGCTTGTACTCCGCGATAAGGGCCGGATCGTCTTTCAGGTCGAGCATCTGGGCGAACGTGCGCAACGGTGTTCTCCGAACATACAAGACATCGGGGCGATACCCAACCCCCAATCGGCGCAGATACGGTACCATGGAAACCCCGCCGAACGGCGGGTTCGAGAAGGAGATCGCTTGAAGTACCTTTCCATCGTCGGACTCTTCGCATTCATGGCGATCGCCCTCTGCGCCTGCGACCGATCGCCCTCGGGCGGAGCCGCCAAGGCACCCGAGACCGCCGCGAAGAAGCCCCTCCGCGTCGCCGTCGTTCCGAAGGGAACCTCCCACGATTACTGGAAATCCGTCCACGCCGGTGCGCTCAAGGCCCAGCGCGAGCTGGGCGGCATCGAGATCACCTTCCGCGGCCCCGAGCGCGAGGACGACCGCGATCAACAGGTCTCTCTCATCCAGAACCTCATCGCCTCCAAATACGACGCGATCGTGCTCGCACCCCTCGACCGCGACGCGCTCGCCGGCCCCGTCCGCGAAGCCAAAGCCGCGGGGATCCCCGTCGTCGTCATCGATTCCGGCCTCGCCGGAGAAGCCGGCAAGGACTTCGTGAGCTTCGTCGCCACCGACAACCGCAAGGGCGGCGAGATGGGCGGGAAGCACCTCGCCGAAGCGATGGGCGGCAAGGGCAAGGTCCTCCTGCTCCGCTACAGCGAAGGCTCCGCCAGCACCACCGAGCGTGAAGAGGGCTTCGTTGAGGCCGTCTCCCGCTACGAGGGCATCACACTCCTGGACCCCAAGCGCTACGCCGGCGTCACCCGCGCGACCGCTCAGGAAGCCGCCGAGAGTCTGCTCGCCTCAAACGGCGACATCACCGGCGTCTTCTGCCCCAACGAGTCCTCGACCTTCGGTATGCTGCTCGCCCTCAAGTCCAAGGGCCTCGCAGGAAAGGTCCGCTTCGTCGGCTTCGACGCCAGCGACGCCGCCGTCGAGGCCTTGAAGCAAGGCCAGATCGACGCGCTCGTCCTCCAGAACCCCATCCGCATGGGCCAGCTCGGCGTGACCACCGTCGTCGAGCACCTCCGCGGCAAGGCGCAGCCCCCGGCCATCGACACCGGCGCCGCCCTCGTCACCCCGCAGAACATGAACAACCCCGAGATGAAGGACCTGCTCGCGCCCGACCTCGCGGCGCTGCTCGGCGGCAAATGACCCGACCCGAGCCCGACGTCTTCGCGAGCGCACTCCGCGCGGCCGCCCGGTTCGGGCCCCTCGTCGGGCTCGCCGCGGTCGTGCTGATCTTCTTCGTCGTGCAGCGAGGATCGGTCCCTAGCTTCGAATCGATCCGCACCGTCGCGGTCCACACCGTCATCGTCGCGATCGTCGGCATCGGCATGACCCTCGTCATCCTCTCCGGCGGCATCGACCTCTCGGTCGGCTCCACCCTCGCCTTCTCGTGCGTGATCACCGCGCTCGCGGCTCGGGCCGGATGGCCGCTACCGGGAGTCGTCCTCGCCGGGTGCGCCGCGGGCCTCGCGTGCGGCCTCTATAACGGGCTCCTGGTTGCGACTCTCGGCCTCCCCCCGTTCATCGTCACCCTCGGCACCCTCGGGTTCTTCCGCGGCATCGCGAAGTGGGTCTCGCACAGCCGCGTCATCACCGGCCCGACACTCGGACTCGACGCGATCGTGCAGCCACGCCCGCCGCTCGCAGCGTTCGTCTTCGCCCCCGCGGTCTGGCTCATGCTCGCCATCGCGGCCCTGGCGACCCTCGTGGTGCGGAGAACCATCTGGGGCCGCCACGTCACCGCGGTTGGCTCAAACACCGTCGCCGCGGCCTACGCGGGCGTACACGTCGGCCGCACGCGGGCCCAGGTCTACGCGGTCTGCGGCCTCCTCGTCGGGTTCGCCGGCGTGCTCCAGTTCGGGCGGCTCACCGTGGGCGATCCCACCATCGCGGTCGGCATCGAGCTCGACGCGGTCGCCGCGGCGGTCATCGGCGGCGCGTCGCTCTCGGGCGGGCGCGGCTCGGTCTTCGGAACAGTCTGCGGCGCGTTCATGATGGCGTATCTGCGCAACCGCTGCACCGACCTCCAGTGGCCCAACTACGTGCAGGAGATCATCGTGGGCCACATCATCCTCCTCGCGGTCGGGCTCGACTTCGCCCGCCGCTCGTCGCAGAAGGCAGGAGGCGCAGCATGAACGCGGTGCCGGAGTGCGGCTTCAACGATGTCGTGCTGACAGCTTCGGGCGATTCGCAGGCCGCGGGGTACCGGGCCGAGCTCAACGCCCGCCGCGCACGGGGCCTGCTGCCCCACGGAGTTGAGTTCCATGTCGTCCCCGATCCCGGTGGCCGGCGGGTGGGCTCGGGAGCCGCGACGTGTGTCGCGATCCAAACCGTCGCCCGCGCCCACGGGCTGCCACCGGCGCGGCTCGTCGAGAACCGGCGCGTGCTGATCCTTCACTCCGGTGGAGACGCCCGCCGACTCCCCGCCTACGCGGCCCAAGGCAAGGTCTTCCTCCCTCTGCCCCGCAGCGACGAACGAGGAGCGGGCTTCGCCCTCTTTGATCTGCTGCTCCAGGATCTCGCGTCGCCAACGCTCGGCGAGGGCGGACGCCTGGTGATCGCGGCTGGCGATCTCTACCTCGCGCTCGCCCGCCAACCGCTGAACCTCGGCGGCGACGACTTCGTCGGTGTCGCATTCCGCGGCACCGCCGACACCGGCACGCGCCACGGCGTCTACGTCGCCTACGCGGAAGGCCACATCGAGACCTTCCTGCAGAAGCCGACGCTCGAGTACGCCGCGGCGTCCCGAGCCATCGACCCCGAGGGCTTCGTGCTCGTCGACACGGGCGTGGTCAGTCTCTCCTCGCGTGGCACCGGCGCGATGCTGCACGCGGCCCTCGCGGGAGGCAAGAACTCGCTGGTGTCCCTCGCGATCGACGGCCGCTCGCCCCCGCTCGACCTGTACGAGCACATCCTCATCGGGTTGCTCTCGAACTCCACTCCGGCCGAGTTCGCGGACACGCTCGGCGCAAACCCTGCCCACGCCGCGGCTCTCCGCGCACTGAAGTCTTCGCTCGCGTCGCTCACTTGCCGTGTGCGGGTCGCCCCCCACTCCCGCTTTCTGCACGTCGGCACGACGCGCGAGATGCTCGAGCGGCTCGGCCCTGGTTTCGCCGAAGACCCCAAGCCCGGTGGGCTGGTCTTCAACTCGATCGCCCACGCCGGCATCTCAGCGAAGGGCTCGTACGTCGTCGAGAGCTGCGAACTCCGTCGACGTCCGAAGCTCGACGGTGACAATGTGCTCGTGGGAGTTCCGAGCGTCTACAACAATGCTCTGCACTTGCGGAAAGGTCTGGGACTGGTGGTGCTTCCCATCAGCACGGACCGTTGGTCCGCGATCGTGTTCGGTGACCGCGACGACTTCAAGACCACCTTCGTCAAGGGCGGCACCTTCTTGAATCGACCGTTCGGCACCGCGATCGACGAAGCCTCCACGCTCTGGAACGCCCCGCTCTTCAAGGTGGGCACGCTCCCGTCGGTCATCGCCCACGCCGAACGACTCATGCGCGGCGGCGCACCAGGCTCGGGCGAGCTCCGCTCCGCGGCGTGGCTCATGCAGCAGGTGAATCACGCGCGGCTTCTCGACGCTCGCGCACTCACCCAGCGTCGAGCGCGCCTGCACGCGCTCGTCAACCGCATCGAATCACACCCCTGGCTCAGCGCGGCCGACATCGTCGCCGATGCCCCCTCGCGCGCCGAAGCCAAGTCCGCCTCTCTCTCGCTGCAACGCGCGTCAGCCACCCGGCCCGCGACAGTCCGCGCGCGGATGCTGCACAATGCCTCCCGTTTGAGCACCGCGGCAGGCCGCCCCAAAGACGCCCTCCGCCTCGCCGAGAGCGCGTTCGGCGCGGTGCGAGCCTCGGTGGTACCCGCTGAAGACCGCGCAACACCGGTGCTGCGTCCCGGCATCCTCGAAGACCAGGTCGTCTGGGCGACCTGCCCCGCCCGCATCGAC
>JBMOHX010000333.1:0-4576 GCA_049317625.1 Phycisphaerales bacterium | reverse complement strand
AAATCGGGTGCCATGAAGCAGATCGTACGGAGCCCGCTCTCGCCCAAGGACGCGCTGCGTCGCGATGCTCTTCCACGGGTCGCGTTTCCGACGTTACCGGGTTCGCTTTGCCACGATCCGCGTTGCTGCTCAACCAGCCCCCCACCTAACATCCCCCATGACCTCCATCCACCCCACCGCCATCGTCGACCCCGAGTGCGAACTCGGGAGCGGCGTCGAGATCGGCCCTTGGTGCATCCTCCGCGGCCGCGTTCGTCTTGGCAACAACACCAAGCTCATCGCGTCCGTGCAAATGGCCGGGCCCGTTGAAACCGGCGACGATTGCCTCTTCTACCCCGGCGCTTCGGTCGGCTTCCCGCCTCAGGACTTCAAGTTCAAACTCGGAGACGCGACCGCGGGCGTTCGCATCGGCGCCGGCACCATTCTCCGTGAGCACGCCACCGTCCACGCCGCGTCCAAGCCCGACAGCCCCACCATCATCGGCAACAAGGTGTTCATGATGGTCTGCAGCCACGTCGGGCACGACGCTCGCGTCGGGAACAATGTCATCCTCGCCAACTCCGCGCTCCTCGCGGGCCACTCGCAGATCGCCGACAACGTGATCATGAGCGGCAACACCTCGCTGCACCAGTTCACCCGCATCGGGAGGATGGCGTTCATCTCCGGGCACGCCGCGGCCGCCATGGACGTACCCCCGTTCTGCATTCTCGCCTACCGCAACCGCCTCGGCGGGATCAACCTCGTCGGCATGCGCCGCGCCGGCATCTCCCGCGAGCACATCACCGCGGTCCGCGAGGCCTACCGATTCTGCTTCCGAAAGAACATGATCCGCTCCGACCTGATCGCCGAACTCACCCGGCGCGGGCAGGATTGCCCGCTCGTCGCGGAGATGGCCGAGTTCTGCGCCGGGGCGAAACGGCCCATCGCCCACGCCGCCGGAGGTCTTCGAACGGAAGACAGCGCCGAATGATCGCCCCGGAATCTCCGAGTCTGTGCGTGCTCTCGAGCAGTTCCGGCGGCAACTGCTCGGTGGTCACATGGGTCGAGAACACGTACCGCCGCGCGATCTTCGTCGACCTGGGACTCTCTCCCGGCCGCTCACGCAAGATCCTCCGGTCCATCGGTCTCAAACAGACCTTCCCCGACGCGGTCGTGCTCACCCACCTCGACGAGGACCACTGGAACCCGACGTGGGTGAGCTTTCTCCCTCGCAGTTGCACGATCTACATCCACCGGCGGCACCGCAACCGCGCCGCACGAGTCGGGGTGCTCCGCCACCGGACCACTCTCTTCGACGAGACCTTCAGCCCCTTCCCGGGAGTCGATGCCGAAGCTCTCCTCTGCCCGCACGACGACCTGGGGTCCGCAGCCTTCCGGTTCACGGTGAAGGACTCGCGCCTGGGGTACGCCACGGATCTCGGCAGGGCATCCGGCGAGCTCGCGGGCTTCCTAAAAGGCGTCGGCACCCTCGCGGTCGAGAGCAACTACTGCCCCCTCATGCAGGAGGCCAGCGCCCGGCCACGCTCGGTGAAAGAACGCGTCACCGGCGGCGCCGGCCACCTGAGCAACCAGGAATGCGCACAGCTCTGCCGAGACGTCGGTCCCGTTGAGCACGTCGTGCTCCTCCACCTCTCCAGACAGTGCAACCGCCCCGAACTCGCCCTCGCCGGGCACGGGGGCGCGCCCTACGCGCTCACGCTCGCCGGCTGGAACTCCCCCACCCCGTTCATCCCGATCGCCGCCGGGACGCCCGACTCCCAGCGGACCTGGTTCCGCGAGTCGCTCTTCTCCTCCACGCGTTCGTAAATCGCGGCGGTTTCAGCCCTCCTACCGTTGCACGTCGATGGAAGCCCAAACAACACCAAAATCCGCCGCAGCCACGCCCTCCGCAAACCAAGCCGAAGCGCTCGCTTTCGCCATCGAGTCCGCACGGCTCGTCCGCGACGACAAGTGCGAAGACGTCGTCCTCCTTGACGTCCGCCAGCTCTCCCAGGTCACCGACTTCATCATCGTCGGCAGCGGCACCTCGGACCGCCAGATGGGCTCGGTCCTCAAGCACGTCGAAGATCTCGGAAAGACCCGCGGCTTCTCCGCGTTCCGCACCACCACCGACGACCGGTCCACCTGGCTCCTCGCCGACTTCGTCGACGTCGTGGTCCACCTCTTCGAGCCCAACATCCGCGCTCACTACGACCTCGAAGCCCTTTGGGGCGACGCCCCGCGCATCGAGTGGGAACGGCCGGATCAAATGAACCGCGACCGCGCAGGTCTCAACGGCTAAGGTCCTCCGATCATGACCGCCCCTCGCCACACCGTCCGCGTGCCGCTCCCCGGACGCGAGTACGAGGTTGTCGTCGGCCGCGGCGTGCTCTCCACCCTCGGCGAATCGCTCAACCGGGCCCTCCCTTCGGCACGTCGTTGCCTCGTCGTCTTCGACCCCAATCTGCCAGACTCCCTCGTCGCAGACGTGGTCGCGAACCTCGTCGCTCACGGTCTCGAATCCCACAGCCTGCCCCTCGCGGCGACCGAGACCAACAAGCAAGTCGCCGCGGCGACCGAGATCGTCGACACCCTCGCCCGCAAGCGTTTCGAACGGACCGATCTCGTCGTGCCCCTGGGCGGAGGGATCGTTGGTGACACCGCCGGGTTCGCCGCGGCGATCTACCGGCGCGGCATCCCCTTCGTGCAATGCCCCACCACGCTCCTCGCGATGGTCGACGCGAGCGTCGGCGGCAAGACCGGCGTGAACCTCGTCATCGACGGTCACCTCGCCAAGAACATGGTCGGCGCGTTCCACCAGCCCGCGCTCGTGCTCGCCGATCTGGCCACGCTCGACTCCCTCCCGCAGCGAGAGTTCCGCGCCGGCCTCGCCGAGTGCCTAAAGCACGGGATGATCGGCGCATCACTCGGAGACCCCGACCTCTGGGACGCCACGCTCACTTCCCTCGACGGGGTGATCGCGAGGCGCGACGCCGAGCTCGCCGCGCTCATCGCCCGCAACATCGCGCTCAAGTCCCGAGTGGTGGTGGCGGACGAACACGAGTCCGCGCCCGACTCCGTCGGTGGACGGGCCTTGCTCAACCTCGGGCACACCTTCGGCCATGTCATCGAAACGCTCCCCGCACTCACACGCGACGGACAGGCGTTCCATCCCCTCCACGGCGAAGCGGTAGGACTCGGCCTGATCGCCGCGAGCGAAGCGGCGCGAACCCTGGGCGAGCTGATGCCGGTGGAACGAGTCCGCGCCGCACTCGAAACCGCCGGACTACCGACCACTGTGGGTGGCTTGCCGAACCCGCAACAACTGATCGACCTCATGCGGCACGACAAGAAGTCGCGCGGCGGCAGGCTCCGGTGCATCATCCCTGAGTGCGGGGAGAAAGCACGCGTAGTCCTCGAGCCCGCAGAATCTGCACTTGCGGCGGGTTGGCAGGCGATCCGGGACTAATGGGGAGAACACCCCCAGTGCCCCACCCTGTTCTACACCGCAAACTTCCTCGATTCAAGGGGTTCAAGCACCCCGCCCGATAAATCGAGTTGTATAGCGGGATCATTCGTTCCGGGGGACCCCGCCTGACCTCCACACTCGCTCATTCGACGAGGGACCGGACATGAAGACCATCGCGGTGATCAACCAGAAGGGTGGTTGCGGGAAGACGACGACGGCCATCAATCTCTCGGCGTCGTTGTCACGCCTGGGCAAACGCATTCTGCTCGTCGACCTCGACCCCCAAAGCCACTGCGCCGCGGGACTTGGGGTCCCCGAGCAACGGATCGAAATGGACATCGGCGACGCCATGCTCGCTGTCCAAACCCGCGCCATCGATCCCGCCCGCCTCCTCTGGCACCCCGGCAAGAACCTCGACCTCGCCCCCAGCCGAATGCGGCTCGCAGGCTTGGAAGCCTCACGCGGCGGCCTCGCCGACCTGCCGGACAAAGAACGCCGTCTCTCCATGACCATCGCGGCTCTCGGCAATGGCTACGACTACGCCATCATCGACTGCCCTCCCTCCATCGGCCTGCTCACGTACAACGCGCTCGCCGCGGCTGACCTGGTCCTCATCCCCGTCGAAACCGGGTTCTTCTCTCTTCAGGGCGCAACCCGGCAGCTGAACACTGTGCGCACCCTCGCACGCCGACTCGGCAAGCCAATCGCTGTCCGGATGCTCCCGACCCTCCACGAAGAAAACAGTTCCGTCGCCGCAGACGTCCTTACAGAACTCCACAACCGTTTCCGCGACCGCGTCGTTCCGGTGGTCATCCGTCGCGATCCCAAGCTTCGCGAGACCGCCACCTTCGGCCAATCCATCTTCGACTACGCCCCCACCTCGATCGGGGCCGACGACTACGGACGCCTCGCGAACTGGCTTGTGAAGTTCCGCGTCATCGCCGATGAACCGCCCGCCGCCGAAGAGATCGCGGAGCCCGCGCCGGCAACCGAACGCACCGAAACCACGCCCGCCATCGCGCAGCCTGCCGCGGCCACCGTGCAGCCGACGACCCAACCAGACCGCGATGTCCAGCAGAGCGAGGTCAAGCCCCCCTCTCGTGCGGAAGAAGTTGCGCGTCGAGCCCA
>JBMOHX010000332.1:0-4590 GCA_049317625.1 Phycisphaerales bacterium | reverse complement strand
GCCGTTGGCGTCGTAGGCGTAGCTCGGGCTGACCACGCCGTTGACGGTGCCGGCACCGTTGGGGTCGAGCACCTGGTTGCCGACGCCGGTGAGGACCGGGACGAGGGTGAAGGGGCCCTTGACGCTGGTCATGACGGCGTTGTTCGCGCTGTTCTGGAGGTTCGCGGCGAGCCAGCCGTCGGCGTAGGGGAAGAAGCCCATGGTGAAGTTGACGTTGGCCTCGACCGCGGCCTGGTGGGCGTGGGCAACGTAGGTGAGGGTGTTGGCGAACTGCGAGCTCATGCACGACGCGTAGTAGGGGGCCGCGCCACCACCAACGGAGGGCTCGGTGCGGGCGTTCTGGTAGGACGAGACCACCAGCAGGCCGGCGTCGTCGTCATCGGCGGTGCCGAAGGAGAACTCGTAGTCGCCGCGGCTGTTGCCGGTGGCGACGTTGGCCCACACGCCGAAGCCGACAGTGGCGTTCACGGTGACGGAGGTGGCGAGGTTGCCGGCGTCGTTCTCGATGACCTGGACAACGCCGTGCTGAACCTGGCCCATGGCCGTGCCAGCGAGGGTGGCGAGCGCAAGGCCCGCGCCGATGAGGGGACGAATCTTCATGTGGGATCTCTCTTTCTAAGCACAAACCAAAGATCGCCGGTTGTCTTACCTCAACCCCGTCGTCGAATACCACGGCAACGGCACGCCCGTCGTCGTGTTGTACACTCTTCTTACGTCGGCCTGCTTGGCCCGAGCCTCGGCCTGGCTCACACCGGAGACGTGGCCGTCGGTCCAGGCCACGGAGCAGGTGATGCCGCTGTGACGGAAGTACTCCTTCCACCACTGGGTCGCCTCGGCACCGGGGAGCGTGTTCCACTGATCGAGCTGGATCAGCGTGTCGCCGTTGCCGTCGATCATGACCTCCGAGCCGTCCTGGAACATGATGATGCTGGACGGGAAGCTGATGTCGGTGAGCTTGCGCGGGACGCGGCGGTCTGCGCTGCCCACTCGACGGCGTTCAAAGAAGGTCTTGCTGGCGGTGTCAGGGACGTTGTCAAAGCCAGGGGTTGTGCCGTTGAAGCAGTAGGTGGAGTAGAGGGTGTAGGGGTCGTGAGGGAGCGCTCCGTTGTTTCGGAACGCGGGGAGGGTGTACTTGGCCTCGGGGCACTTTGTCATCTCCCACCCGCCGAGGTATGGCTGGGACCCGATTCCACCGGCGAGTTCGTACATGGAATCCACGATCGGGATCCCGAGTTCGCTGTCGTAGAGCGCCGCCCAGTAGGCGGAGGTGTCGTCGAGGTCACCGAGGGCGTTGGTGATGTACGGGCGGATGAGGTAGTAGTTGCCCGAGAATCCGGCCCGAGCGCGGGGTGCCTCGTTGTCCCAGACCAGATGCCAACGGTCTTTGGCGTTGAGCGAGTACGTCATGATGGCCATCGCCACCTGCTTCTGCTGGGAGGCGCATTTCACCAGCCGCGCGGTCTGGCGCGATTTGCTGAGCGTGGGCAGCAGAATCCCGATGAGCAGCGCGATGACGGCGATCACCACGAGGAGTTCGATGAGCGTGAACGCGCGATGCAGGGGAGATCCGTGGCGGGGAGAGTCCTTCATTCGCCACAGTAAAGCCGCGCGCTCCGCCATCAGCGGCTGTGGAGGATCAGTTTCGCGCAAAGATAATCGTTCGCTGTGTGAAGAACTCGTTGCGCAAAGTTCTCTTAGCGCGAGTGCGTGCTAGTCTTGGCGACCGGAGAAACTCAATGCCGACTTTGACCATCGCCGCACTCCTCGTCGCGACCGCCGCCTACCACCCTGGGGATCACGTTCACACGCCCGGTGCCTCAACGCTCGGTGCTCCCTCGCCGATCCCACCGTTCACGATCGTGGCGTACCCCGACACGCAGTACTACTCGGAGACCGCCGCGTGGACGTACCACTTCACGGCGCAGACGCAGTGGACCAAGGACTGGCACGCGCCGTTCAACATCGCCTTCGCCACGCACCTCGGTGACATCGTCGACAACGGGGCCAACGGCGGCAACCTCGTGGAATGGCAGCGGGCCGACGGCGCGATCGACATCCTCGACACGGTGCTCCCCAACGGGGCCTTCCCCTACGGGGTGTGCCTGGGCAACCACGACTTCAACGTGGTGAGCGATAAGAACTCCGGCTCGAGCGTGTACGACCAGTTCTTCGGGCCCGCGCGGTACGCCGGGAGGCCGTGGTACCAGGGCTACTCCCCCGATCGCCAGAACCACGCGCAGTTGTTCACCGCTGGCGGACGGACGTACCTCCATCTCACTCTGGAGTGGCGGCCCGACGTCGCGACGTTTCAGTGGGCCCAGACGGTGCTGGATGCCTACCCCGGCATGCCGACGATCTGCTCCACCCACG
Organism: Phycisphaerales bacterium; assembly: GCA_049317625.1. Classification (GTDB taxonomy): domain Bacteria; phylum Planctomycetota; class Phycisphaerae; order Phycisphaerales; family UBA1924; genus JBEIUO01. Next base: position 2,220 of record JBMOHX010000332.1, on the reverse strand, counting down.
AGCACGTGAACGACGCGAATACGTCGGGCACCGGCGCGGGGCGCTCCGCGGCTGGCCAGACCACCTGGATCAGCCTGATCCGCTCGAACCCGCAGATCTTTCTGTTCCTCAACGGTCACTTCGCGAGCGGTGTCCCGAACCACAACGGCGAGCACGCGATCGTGGGGATCAACGACGCGGGCCGCGAGGTTCTTGAGATGCTCTCCGACTACCAGGCGTGGACCGAGGGCGGGCTGGGGTACATGCGTTTGATCCGATTGGATGAGCGCAACGGCATGGTGAGCGTGCGGTCCTTCAGCCCGTCGCAGGCCAGGTACCAGACCGATTGGAACAGCCAGTTCCGCTACGCGATGGACTTCTCGAACCGGTTCGACGGTCAGCCCTCACGCTTCCAGACGAACACCTATCGCGACGGGACCAACGGCTTCGCGGGGAGCTCTGACGTTGAGCTCAACAGCGCGACTCCCGCGGTCGCGAACGGGACCGGTGGTGTGATGACCGTTTCGAACTCCGATGGGACGCCTGCGGGTCCGACCCACTCTCTGCTGAAGTTCGAGAACTTCATCGGGTCCGGCGCGGGTCAGATCGCGGCCGATCGCGACATCGTCCTCGCGAAGCTGCGCATCACGATCACAGACTCCGGGAGCGGTCTCACCCTTCACGACATGCTCGTTCCGTGGACCGAGGCCTCGACGTGGAACGCGTTGGGCGCGGGAGTACAGGCGGACGGGATCGACGCGGTGGCTTCGCCGGTGTCCGTTGCCGGTGCCGCGAACGCGGGTAACTTGCTCCCGATCCAGGCGATCGAGCTCGATGTCACGTCTTCCGTGCGCGGATGGATGAACGGCGCTCCGAACTACGGCTGGGCGATGCTCCCGTTCGCCACGACGAACGGAGTTGACTTCCAGTCGTCTGAGAACGGCGGGTTCATCGGTCGCCCGCAGCTGGTTGTGACTTCGACGACCGGCCCGGTCGCGGTCGCGACGTTCCAGCAGGGTGTGAACATCTATCTCGGGACCCACGACACCGAGCTCCGCCAGTCGTCTCCGACCACCATCAGCGGCAACACCGCGACGATGTTCATCGACAGCAGCGATCCCAACGGCACCGACCAGGACCGCTCGGGTCTGCTCCGTTTCGAGGGCCTTTTCGGCGGTGCTCCGGGGCAGATCCCAGAGGGCAGCCTCGTGACTTCCGCGATGCTGGTGCTCACCTCCACACAGGAAGGGAGCGGGTTCACCCTGCACCGCGTGCTCGTGCCGTGGAGCGAGTCGTCGACGTGGAACTCGATGGTCGGCGGTGTGACCACCGCCGACGTTGAGGCGCACCGGTGGGCCGAGTGGACCGCCGGGACCGATGCGGACGTCGCCGCGGTGCGCACCGGTCCGATCTACATCGATGTGACGGACTCGGTCCAGGCGTGGGAGCGGGGCGAGGCGAACTGGGGATGGGCGATCCAGCCCCGGGCGGCCGGCGCGAACGGGTTGGAGCTCGTGTCTTCTGAGGGGACGACAGCTTCCAGCCGGCCCAAGCTCATCGTGCGGTACGTGGCCCCGGCGACGTGCGCTGCCGACGTGAACGGCGACGGTTCTGTGGACGGCGACGACGTGATCGCGTTCTTCCAGGCGTGGGATGCGGGGCAGCCCGGCGGCGATTTCAACGCAGACGGCTCGGTGGACGGCGACGACGTGATCGGATACTTCGTCCGTTGGGATCTCGGCTGCTGAGCGGACGTCCGAACCGCACTCATACACCGCGTGTGGATCGCGTGAAGAATCGGTCAGAGAAGTGCTCAATGCACGGGCGCGGCGGTACCATATCCCCTCTGGGGGGCCACGAAAGGGGTATACGCGTGAACGTTCGATGTGTGCTGGCCGTCCTCCCGGCGATCGTGCTCGCTGCCGCCCCGGCGGAAGCGCAGGTGGTGCGGAAGGTCCTGGTGATCGGCGTCGACGGCATGCGTCCTGACGCGTTGCAGGCGGCGAACGCGCCGACGTTCGATTCGCTGATCGCGGCGGGCGCGTACAGCGGCCTCTGCGCGGCGGAGGACATCACGATCAGCGGTCCGGGGTGGTCGAGCATTCTGACCGGCGTGCACCGGAACAAGCACGGCGTGACGGACAACAGCTTCGCCGGGGCCAACTACGGCGCTTATCCGCACTTCTTCCGGAGGCTGCAGGAGACTTGCGAAGCGTCGACCGTGTCGATCGCGCAGTGGGG
>JBMOHX010000331.1:0-4591 GCA_049317625.1 Phycisphaerales bacterium | reverse complement strand
TCCACCCTGATCGTCGCGCACAACCTCTCAACCGACGGCGACACCATGGAGATGATGCGGGCCGTGCTCGACTCCAACTTCTGGCTCGCCACCCATGTGGTCGTCATCACCATCGGCTACTCCGCGACCTTCCTCGCCGGCTTCATCGCCGCGGGCTATCTCATCTTCGGCGCGTTCACCAAACGGCTGGGTGCGGACGCGCTGGCCGCGCTCCCCAAGATGATCTACGGCGTCGTCTGCTTCGCGTGCCTCACCAGCTTCGTCGGCACTGTCCTCGGCGGCATTTGGGCCGATCAGTCCTGGGGCCGCTTCTGGGGGTGGGACCCGAAGGAAAACGGCGCGGCCCTCATCGTCTTCATGCACCTCATCATCCTGCACGCACGCTTCGGCGGCATGATCAAGCACCGCGGCATGGCCGTGCTCGCTGTTGGCGGGAACATCGTGACCGCGTGGTCCTGGTTCGGCACCAACATGCTCGGAGTCGGGCTCCACGCGTACGGATTCATGGACTCGGCCGCCGACTACCTTCGCGCGTTCTGTTTCTTGCAAGTCGCGATCATGTGCGTCGGGTTCATCCCCGTCGAACGCTGGCGCAGCGTGACCGCCGCGGCGGAATCCAAGCGGAGCCCGCACGATCGTCTGCCCGCGGGTGCTTCGGCGACGCCGGGGTAATCGTCAAGGATCACACCCGCGCGACGAACGGGCTCACCGCTTCTCAGGTTGCACCTTCGTCGCATTGACCACCAGCTCGCCGCCCTCCCGCTTCGCCACCTTGCCGGTCACGACAACCAGAGTCCCCGGGGCCATGACGCGCCGGCCCGCGAGTTCGACGGCGAGCGCGTCGCCATTGCCGTCCACCAGTTGCACCGTGCACACGCCGGCGCTGAGCGTCTCGGGCTGCACGCCCTCGTACGCCCACGGCTTCGCCTTGCTCTCGTCGTACGGCAGTTGCGGCCCGGCGAGAGAGAACGAGGCCTTGCCCGGAGCGACCGGCTCAGCACGCCCACCGATGCGCCCGCGCACCACGACCTCGTCCCCCACCTTCGCGCCCGCGCGGACCTCGCCTGGCGTCTTGCTCGCTTCAGGAGGCGCGTTGTAGCACCAACCATCGGGGAGCGCGGGTGCCAAATGGATCCGCTCCGCCACGATCACGAGCGTCTTCTCGTCCACCGCTTGCACCGTGCCGGTGACCGTAACTTCGGAGGACTCCTTGAGACCGCCCTTGCCCTTCATGCCGACCTTCAGCAGTTTGCCCTTCGCGTCGTTCACCTGAATGGTCGCGCTGTTGCGCACGACATCCGTCTTGGACTCGCAGCAGTAGTCCCAAGGCTGCGCGCAGTGGTCCGTCATCGAGTCACTGCACGCGGCGAGTTCTTCGCCCACGATCGTGAAGACACCCCGGTCCTTCACGAACGGCGCCGCCCCGCCGCCAACGCGACCGGTCACCGTCACCTTGTCCCCCACCTTCGCGGTCTTCTTGATCGCCGCGGGAAAGACCACCGGCCCGGTCGGGGCCGCGGCTTGGATCAACCCATCGGGCAACCCCTTCACGTCCGCCGCGCCCTGCTTCTGCGCAAAGCACACCGACGGTGCCGCGAACGCGCACGCGAAACCGGCCGCCGCGACCAGAGCCCAACGCACACCGAGGTTCGAGTTCATGAGAGAGTCCTTTCCAAGTTCGCCGTCACACCGCCTTGAGAGACTCGGGGATCGTCATCCGCAGCGCCCGTAACGCGGGCGGCAACGCACCGACAAACCCGAGCAGCACACCGGCGGTCAGCCCCGCGCCGACAACCGCCGAATCCACCACCAACCCGAACGCCCCCATCGAGAAGCGTACGGAGATGCCATCGAGAATCCACACGCCAACCGCGCACGCGATGAGCCCGCCGAGGCTCGTCGCGATGACGGCCTCCTGCACAAGGCTCAGCACGATCGCCAACCGCGAGAACCCCATCGACTGGAGCGTGCCGAGCTCTCGCACGCGCGAGGCGAACGCGGCGTACATCGTGTTCAAACCGCCGAATAGCCCGCCCACCGCGATCAGCCCCGCGGTCAGCCAGGTGACGACCTTCAAAGGCCTGAAGAACGCCGCGAGGTTGCCGTAGTACTCACGTTCGCCGAGCACACTCAGTTCGAGATCGGGCCGGAGTTTGGTGAAGGCGTCGACATCCGCAAGTTCCGCTTCCGCGGGATCGAGGGTGGCGACGACACAGGAGATTGTCTCCCGCTTCATCGCGTTCTGCAGGTCCGTGATCGGTGTCCAGATCTCCGCATCGAAGACCATGCCCGGTGCCGCGAAGGTGCCGACCACCGTCCACGGACGCTTGTCGATCCAGAGCTGAGCGCCGGGAGCGAGGCTGGCCGACTCCACCCTCAGGACCTCCGCGGCCATACGTCCCACGATCACTTCGTCCGCGCTGGCGAGAGGCAGTCTGCCGCTCACGAGCGCAACGCCCGAGTGCACCACCATCGCCGCGGGCGTGACACCTCGCACGATCGCCTGATGCAAGGGCCCGTGCTCCTCCACGCTCAGCGCCATCATCACGCTCACTTCCGGCGAGATCGCATCGACCCCCGCGCGCCGCACTACGCCGGGCACCGTTGCCGCGAGCACGCCGGGAACGCTCGCCGGGATCTCCGAGCGCTCGACGCTCTCTTCGCTCCCCGCGCCCAGGATGATCACGTTCCGCGTGTCGCCCGACTCGCGGATCGAAGACTCCATCCCCCGCACGAATCCGGCGGCGGCGATGACGAGCAGCACGACCAGCGTGCTCCCCGCGAGCGAGAGCATCAGCCGCGAAGGAGATCGCGTGAGGTTCCGCACGGCGTATTGGAACGGCAGCATCCGCATCACGTGCTCTCCATCAGACCGCCCTGAAACACTGTGCGATCTCTCGCCTGCCCGCCTGCCACGCCGGCACGACGCCCGCGACCACACCGACCGCCGCCGAGATCCCGAGCCCGACGCCGAGCATCATCGGATCCGAGTGGAAGTTGATGCTCAGTCCCTCGGTCGACAGCGAGAAATGGCCGTAGAACATGACGGCCGCGGCGATCCCCGCACCAACGCCGCCGCCGAGCACACCGAGTCCAAGGCCCTCCATCAGGATCAACCTTGAGATGAGCCCGCCGCGGAAGCCGACTGTTTGAAGGATCGCGTGCTCCTTGATCCGGTCCTGGACGCCGAGCACGATGGCGTTGCCCACCAGCGCGAGCACCGCGGCGAGGCACCCGTACCCGAGGAAGCGGGTGAACCCCACGAGCTCGACGATGTCCGAACCCGCCTGCGCCACGAACGCCTTCTCGGGACGGGTCGCGGTGGGCTCCTGCTCTTTCGCGAACTCGTCGTCAATGGCCGCGGCGACTTCCTGGAGTTTGGAAGGGTCGGAGACGCGCACGTTGAACTGCGTCACGACTCCGACACCGCCGCCCGCGGAGGCTGCGCGCTGAAGGAACTCGAGGTGCACGTACGCCACGTTCTGGTCCTGCGGTTCTTCTGAATCGATGATGCCCGCGACCGTGACTGTGATGCCCGAGGAGTTGAACGAGTCGCCGGGCTTGAGCGCCTTGCGCTCGGCGAGGCGACTGCCTACGAGCGCGGCGTCGGAACGTCGCTCCCACTCCGCGATCGAACCCGAGACCACGCGCCACTTGGCCTTCATGTCGACGAGCCGCTCCTCCGGCACACCGCGGTACGTCACCACGTCGAGGCTCGCGCGGCAGTTGTTCACGACGATCTTCATCGGCACCACCGAACCGACGCCGGGAACGCGGGCGATGCGCGGGCCGTAGAACTCCGGGATACGGCTCGCCGCGGGGCAGAAGCGGTTCTCCCGGTAGACCACGAGCAGCGTGTCCGCGGCGGTCACCTCTGTCGCTTCGCGCACGCCGCGCTGCAACGTTTGCACGGCGATGAACAGGAACATCGCGATGGCCACGCCGCTCAGCGTGAGCGCTGAGCGCATGCGATTCCGCCAAAGCTGCTTGAACACGAATGGGAAGTAACGGGGCGCGATCATGCGGCACCTTCCTTTGCGTGAGTGATGACCTCGATCAGTTTGCCCTTCTCGAGGTGGAGCGTGCGGGTCGCGTAGGCGGCGCTCTTGGTGTCGTGGGTCACCATCACGAGTGTCTTCCCGAGTTCCGATGAGAGGCGAGAGAGCAGCGCCATGATCGCCGCGGCGGACTCCGCATCGAGGTCGCCCGTCGGCTCGTCGGCGACGATGATCAGGGGATCAGCGACAATCGCTCGCGCGATCGCGACGCGCTGCTCCTGCCCCCCGGAGAGCTGGCGCGGGTAGTGGTCGTGGCGGTCGGCGATTCCAACGAGCTGCATCGCCGTCTCGACGCGCTTGTGCCGCTCCGCGCCGGACATCTTGTGGAGCAGCAGAGGCAACTCGATGTTCTCGTAGGCGGTGAGCACCGGGACCAGGTTGTACAACTGAAAGACGTACCCAACAGTCGCCGCCCGCCAGTCCGCGAGGCGTGACTTCGAGTACGCAGCGATGTCCTGGCCGCCGATGATGAGACTTCCGGAGGTCGGACGATCGATCCCCGCGATGAGGTTCAGCAAGGTCGTCTTCCCGCT
>JBMOHX010000330.1:0-4643 GCA_049317625.1 Phycisphaerales bacterium | reverse complement strand
GGGCGGTGTGCACGATCCCCGCCTGGATGACCGCCGCGAAGTGTCTACAGATTCCCAAGGGAGAAGGCTCGACCCTGGCCGAGATGGTGGAAGCCGCCCTGCCTGCCCAGTTGGGCGTGACGGCGGGCTCCATCGTGTATCGCTTCTACTCCTCCGGCGTGGTGAACAACGGCACGACCGAAGTACTGCTTCTGGCCGCGGCCCGCGATCAGGTCGACAAGATCGTGAAGGGGCTGCTCGACGCCAAGCTCGAGCCGGTGGGGATGCAGAGCGAGTATGCCTCTTTGCTTCGCTCGTTCGATCACATCACGCGGCGCGACGCGGATGCGAACCTCATCACGCTGCTGCTGGACATCGGGCACGGCGCGACGAAGCTGGTCATTGCCAAGGGCCGTGAACTGGTCTTCGCGCGGCTGATCGAGATCGGCAGCCGGCACCTCGACGCCCTCGCCGCTCGCCAACTCGAGTGCCCGGAGGGAGAGGCTCGCCGCAAGCGCAGGTCGATGGACGCCTTCGTGCCGGGAGCCGGCGCGAGCGAGAGCTCGAATGTCGAGCGGGTCGATCGTCGGGCGTCCGGGTCCGGCAAAGGGCTCACGGACAACTTGTTGCAACAGCCCGCGGACGCCGTTGGCCCGGACGCGACTGACCTCTCGGAGCCGCTTGAGATCCTGGCCGACGAGATCCTGATGTCGGTCCGGTACTACGCCTCGCAGGCCGGCGGGCGGAAGCCCGACCGCATCCTCTTCGTTGGGGGCGAGGCGCTTTCCCGGGGTGTCTGCCAAAAGGTGGCGCGGCACCTGCGATCGGCCGCCCAGGCCGCCGACCCGCTGTCGTGGGTCGCAAAGACCGGTGCCGAGCCCTCCCACGGTATCGACCCGAAGCAGCCCCAGCCGGGATGGGCGGTGGCGATGGGACTGGCGCTGAGCCCGACTGACCTGTGAACCCGATGCCGGCGCGGACCGCCGCCGGCTCGACGGAGCGACTATGAGCAACTCATTCCGACACCCCGGCGCCGCGACAGGCGGATTCTTGCCCCGGGACTACGTCAAGGGCAAGATCGAGACGCGCGCGAACCTGTTCACGCTGACCCTGTTCATGCTCGTGATGGCGGCGACGGTGGGCACGTTCATCGTGACGGTGGAGCACCGCTCCGAGATCCGCAAGCGTGCGGAAGCGATGGATGTGATGTACCGCGAGGAGGCGGCGAAGATCGACGAGCTCAAGCAGCTCGAATCGCAGCGTGCGCAGATGATGGAAAAGGCCGAGATCACCGCGGCCCTGATCGAGAAGGTCCCCCGCTGGGCGTTGCTCGCGGAAGTCACGATGCGGATGCCGTCGAACATGCGTCTGGACACGTTCGCGCTGAAGAGCAAGCGGCTCGACAAGGTCGCCGACGCCGGGGCGGCGAAGGCCGAGCCCCGTGGCAAAGCCAAGTCGCTGACCGAGAAGGCCAAGACCAAGACCGCGAAGAAGAAGGACGAACCCGCGGACCGGCCCAAGGTGCAACCGCCCCGCTTCGAGTACGCCCTGACGCTCTCCGGCACCGCGCACGAGAACAACGAGATCGCGGACTATCTCGCGCAGCTGAAGCAGGTCCCGATGCTCGACAAGGTGGAGCTGGCGTTCATCAGGGAGTCGAAGGAAGGCGGCGGGAAGACGGGCCAGGCGGAGGAGATCCTTCGGCGGTTCGAGATCGGCGCCGTGATCAAGTCATCGGTGGATGCCGAGGCGCTCGGGGCCTCGCTGCGTCAGGTGGTCGCCAAACGCACCTCCGAGATGCTCGGGCGGGACTCGGCGACCGCGGACACGGAATCCGCGGCGAAGGGACGGGAGTAAGCCATGAACCTCGGATTGCGGGCGTTGCTCATCATCGTCATCCTCGCCACGCCGTTGGCGGCCTGGTGGTTCGCGTTCGTCCCTGAGAACAAGTACATCGATGCGCTCTCCAAGGACCTCAAGCACAAGGAGGAGATGCTCGAGAAGCTGAGACAGGAGACCTCCCGAAACGCCGATCTCCAGAAGGCCAACGAGGAGCTCCACCGCTCGGTCACGCTGATCGAGCAGCGGCTGCCGAGCAACAAGGAGATCGACGCGATCGTGCGGCAGGTGAGCGATCTCGCGGTCGCCGCGGGGATGCAGCCGCCGGCGATCAAGAGCGACAAACCGGTGCAGTCGGCCCTGTACATGGAGCAGCCGCTGGAGATGGAGGTCAACGGGAACTTCCTGGGCTTCTTCAAGTTCATCGCGGACGTGGAGAAGCTCCCCCGGATCACGCGGATCCACGACCTCAAGATCACGAGCCAGACCGGGAAGGACGTTGAACTCAAGGCCGAGTTCACGCTCAGCATCTACTTCCAAGACGACCGGGCGATGGCCTCCGCGGAGAAGAAACCGTGAGCATGCAACCAAACGATCAGTCCGGCGCGATGGAGCGCACCGAGCACCGCGGGATGAACCAGGGAGCGCCGGGCGGCGGCGAACACGGGGGCGGCTTCGGGTCCGGACCCGACCTCGAGTCGGCGGTTGCGCCGCCGAAGGCGTTGGTCCCGCAGCAGGTCTTCGTCTTCCTGATCGTGTTCGCGGTGAGCGCGGCGACGATCTTCACGATGCGTCAGTACGGCATGCAGGCGGGCATCGCGCAGGCGGAGGAGCTCCGCCTCGAGTTCGGGCAGGCCGACGGCGAGAAGGCCCGCACGTACGAGCGGATCATGGCCGACCTCAGACGGGTCGAGCACCCACTGGACGTGGCGCTCCAGAACCTCCGCGAGAGCCCCTTCATGCCCCAGGGCGCCGACACGACGGTGGTGGTCGGCGACCAGCAGTTCACGGGCCCATCGGCGGAGGAACTCGCCGAGCAGGCGCGGGTCAAGGCCCAGGAGTCCCGCCGCCAGCTCGTGCAGACCGCGCTGGGGACGATCAAAGTCAACATGGTCATGGGCGACATGGCCCGGATCAACGACGAGTACTACCGCGTGGGCGATCAGGTCGCGGAGTTCTTCACGATCGTCAAGATCAACGGCCGCGAGGTCACACTCCAGGCCGACGGCGTCAACTACACGCTGGTGATGGACGAGAAGATCGACGCGGCACCGCGCGGTGGCTCGAAGTTCAAGAACCCCAGGAACTAACCGACGCTCCGAAAGGCCCGAGACCGTGGCGAAGTACAACATCGACGACATCCTGCACGAGCTCGGCGTTGACGCCGCGAGGTCCTCCCAGGGCTCGGCGCCCGAGCCGCCCTCCAAGCAGCACCGCGTCGACCGCGCCGAGGAGTCGTTCGACAATCTCCCCGCGGTCCCCGCGCACCAGGCTCGTGGGCCCTCCGGCGAGTCCCGGTCCCAGCCCGCGCCGCTCTACTCGCACGAGGACCACGGAGCGCACGAGGACCTCGAGTCCCTGGCGAAGTCCCGGAACGTGCTCCCGGAAGACAAGCTCACGGTCGCGATCCAGGTGGTGAAGCAGACACCCGGCAAGCGGCTCTCCGAGGCTCTGGTCGAGTTGGGCGCCGATGAGGCCCGCGTGCAGGAACTCGTCGCGATCAGCTCCGGCGTCGCCTTCGAGCGCATCGATCTCGTGAAGGGCCTGGACGGCGGCTTCGACGGCACGCTCCTCCAGCGGCTGACCCCGGAGTTCTGCAAGACCAAATCCATCATCCCGCTGAGGGTCGAAGGCGCGCGTGTCGTGGTCGCCGCGACGCAGGCGGACGATGTCTTCCTCTTCCAAGAGGTCGGTTCGCGGCTCGGTGCACCCGTGAAGGTCGTGCTCACCACCGCCTCGGACGTGAAGAAGGCGCTCGAGAGCGTGGGCGTCGCCGGCGAAGACGAGGGCGAGAAGCTCGACGTCTCGAAGATCCTCGAGGGCGTCGAAGAAGCCGACGTCACCGTCGAGAAGAAGGCCTCGAGCGAGGTCGATCTCGAGAAGGAGGCCGGTGAAGGGCCCATCATCCGCTACGTCAACTACATCATCCAGTCGGCGGTGAAGGAGGGCGCGAGCGATATCCACCTCGAGCCCTGCGAGAAGAAGCTCAAGGTCCGCTACCGCATCGACGGACAGCTCTTCGAGATGATGACCCCGCCCGCCTCCATGGCCGCGGCGATCACGAGTCGTCTGAAGATCATGGCGAACCTCGACATCTCCGAGCGCCGCATCCCGCAGGACGGCCGCATCCGCTGCGTCGTCGCGGGCCGCAAGCTCGACCTGCGCATGTCAACCCTCCCCAACACCTACGGGGAGAAGACGGTCATGCGTATCCTGGACACCAAGTCGATCAACGTCGAGCTCGAGAACCTCGGCATGCACGAGGACACGTACACGATCTGGAAGCATCAGATCGACGCGCCCCACGGCGTCTCGCTGGTCACCGGCCCCACCGGATCGGGTAAGACGACCACGCTCTACGCGTCGCTGCGCCAGCTCGACAAGAACACGATGAACGTCTGTACGGTCGAGGACCCCGTCGAGTACCACCTCGACGGCATCACGCAGACGCAGATGCACGAGAAGATCGGGATGACCTTCGCGATCGCCCTGCGCGCCCTGCTGCGCCAGGACCCCGACGTGATCATGGTCGGCGAAATCCGCGACAGCGAGACCGCCGGCATCGCCGTGCAGGCCGCGCTCACGGGCCACTTGGTGCTCTCCAC
>JBMOHX010000329.1:0-4656 GCA_049317625.1 Phycisphaerales bacterium | reverse complement strand
CGCGACTCCGGGAAGGCCCGGAGCTGAGCGTTGTGGTCCCGGCGTACAACGAGGAAGCGAACCTCCGCGAGCTCCACCGGCGGCTGTCAGGCGCTCTCTCGGGCGAGCACCGAGGGGTGGAGTTCATCTTCGTGGACGACGGGAGCCGCGACGGCACAGCGGCGGTGATCCGCGAGCTGGCGGCGGGAGACTCGCGCGTCCGGTACGTGCTCTTCTCGCGGAACTTCGGCCACGAGGCCGCGACCACCGCGGGGCTGGACCGGGCGCGGGGACGTGCGTGTGTGATCATCGACGCGGACCTGCAGGACCCGCCGGAGTTGATCCCGTCGATGATGGCACGGTGGCGAGAGGGCGTGCAGGTGGTGTACGCGCAGCGGCGGCACCGGGCGGGCGAGGGCGCGTTCAAGCGGCTGAGCGCGTGGGCGTTCTACCGCGTGCTCGCGTGGCTCTCCGATGTTGCGATCCCGCGTGACACGGGCGACTTCAGGTTGATGGACGCGAAGGTGGTCGCGGCGGTGCGCCAGTGCCGCGAGAACCCGCGGTTCATCCGCGGGCTGGTGGCGTGGGCGGGGTTCAGGCAGGAGGCGCTGCCGTACGACCGCGACGCTCGCCACGCGGGAGAGACGAACTACAACTTCGTGAAGCTGGTGCGTTTGAGCCTCGAGGCGATCATGGCGTTCTCGCTCAAGCCGCTCAAGATGACGATGTGGCTCGGGCTCGCGACGATCACGGTGAGCGTGGTGCTCGCGGTGGTGGTGATCGCGCAGCGGCTGCTGCTGGGGACGCCGATGTTCGAGGGGTACGCGTTCCTCGCGACGAGCTTGTTCTTCCTCGGTGGGATCCAGCTCACGATGCTGGGGATCATGGCCCACTACCTCGCGCACATCTTCCGCCACACGCAGGCGCGCCCGCTCTATCTGGTTGCCGAGGAAGAGTCGCACAACCGCGCGCCGGACGACGACCTGGCGGCGGCGGTGCGTGGTGACGCGGCGCCGCACGAGCAGATCGCGGGCGCGCATGGATGAGGTTCTGTACCACCAGATGGCGGCGACCGAGCGCGACCACTGGTGGTTCGCCGGCAAGCGTGCCGTGCTGCGTGCGCTGATCGACCGTTACGTCACGCGCGAGCCGGGCCGACGGCCGCGCGTCGCGGACATCGGGTGCGGAACCGGCGCGCTGCTGGACGAACTCGGACACGAGTACGACGTGGTTGGCGCGGACGGCTCGGAGACCGCGCGCGAGCTCGCGGCCAAGCGCGGGCTGCGCGTGATGGATTGCCGGCTGCCGGAGAACCTGCCGCTGGAGCGCGCGAGCTACGACGCGGTGGTGATGTCCGACGTGCTCGAGCACATCGACGACGACCGCGGGTCAGCCGCGGCGGCGGCTGGGTTGCTCAGGCCGGGGGGCATCATGGTCGCGACGGTGCCGGCCCATCCGTGGATGTGGACCGTTCACGACGAGACGCACCACCACAAGCGCCGGTACCGGCGGCGTGAGTTTGAGGCGCTGTTCGAAAGCGCCGGGCTTCGGCGCGAGGTGCTGAGCTTCTACAACGTCGCGCTCTTCCCGGCGATGGCGCTGTCGCGGCTTGCGACGCGGCACTTGGGAGTGGGCGGGGGCGCGGGGGGCGGTTTGCCGCCGCGGCCGATCAACGGCGTGCTGCGCGCGGTGTTCGCTGCGGAGCGGGCCTTTCTCCCGCACGTGGCATCGCCGGTTGGCGGAAGCCTGATCGCGGTTTACCGGGCACCCTCCGCGGGGGCCGGGCGGACCTCCACGACGATGAGCTTGCCGTCGCCGTAGTACTTGCGGAAGACTTCGGTGACCTGCTCGCGTGAGAGCTTCGCGATGAGGGCGTCGGCGTTGACAACGCTCTCCATGTTCGACCTAAGGAAGGTGGCTTGCGACGTCGCGGCGAGCCAGTAGCCGCGCTGGCGCACACTGGTTTCGATGGTCTTCGAGATCTGGAGCTTTGCGACGCCGAGTTCTTCTTCGGTTGGTCCGTCCTTCGCGAAAGTGGCGAACATCTCGCGGAGCTTCTCGATCAGCGCGTCGGCCTTCGCGGGCTGCGTGGTGGAGGCGGCGCTGAAGAGGCCGAAGCCGGGGTAGATGTCTCCGGACGAGACCGACGCGCGGATGCTGTACACCAGCTGCGCTTTCTCGCGCACTTCGGTGATCATGCGGGTCGAGAGGACGCGCGAGGCGATGCCCATGGCGCGGGAATCATCTTCCTGCCACGTGTCGGGGCCGTAGAAGCCGACGAAGACGGTGCCCTGATCGGTGGTGGTGGTGACGTCCTTGCGGAGCATCGGGCCGTGGGCAGGGCGGGTCAGAGTGCGGGCGCCGGAGAGGAACTCCGCGGAGATCCGCTCGCGGGCGGGGAGTGAGCCGAGGTAGGTCTTGGCGAGTTCGATCGCGCGGTCGCGCGGGATGTCGCCGACGATGGAGACCTCGATGGGGCTCGTGCGGAGCTGCTCGTTCAGCCAGCTCTGGGCGGCCTCGATGGTCACCGCGTCGACCTGCGCGAGCGTAAGCGGGCGGACTCGCACCTCGCCGGCCGGGTAGATGGCTTCGGGAAGCAGGCGGCCGAACATCGAGCCCGGGTCCTTGTCTGCGAGTTCGATGGACTGCTTCTGCAGGGTCTTCCAGTCCGTAAGGGCCGCGGGTTCGATGACCGGCTCGGTGAGCATCAGGTACGCGAGTTGGAACCCGGTCTCGAGGTCTTCCGGCGAGCCGCTGATCGAAAGGCCCAGGCCTCCGTCACCGGCGCCTCCGCCGACAGCGACCTTCTTGCCGGTCATGGTGTCGCGGATCTGAGAGGACGTGAGGGACTTGAGCGCTCGCTGACGGCCCCATGCGGTCGAGCCGGCCTCGGTGAGGCCGCGGGTCGCGGCGGTTTCGAGGAGGTCGCCGCCGTAGAGGGTGATACCGACGGAGACTGAGGACTTTTCTTCGTCCATGAAGCGGTGGTGCACACGGACGCCGTTGGCGAGCCACCCGGACCAGACGCCCGAGGCTTCGTGAACGGAGGATTCGGCGACCACGCCGGCGGTCGGCGGCTTGGCCATCAGCGAGGCGACAGCGCCGTCCTTCGCGAGCTTCTCGACCTTCTGCGCGAGGGCGGCCTGTCCTGCCGCGAGCAGCTCGGGCTCGGTGGGTGCGCCGGCGGGAGCCGTTGCGAGGGTGAAGCGGACCGCGTCGGTCTTGAACTCGGAGGCGAAGTAGGTGGAGACCTCTGACGCGGTGATGGAGGGCAGGAGTTCGCGGCCGAGCTCGAGCCCCTGGGCCGCGGACATCGGTTGCTCGCCGGCGGCGATGACCTGGTTCAAGCGGCCGATGATGCGGCCCGCGGGCTGGGTGGCCTCGCGCTCGGCGGCCTGCTCCATCGCGGCCAGTGTTCCCTTGCGGGCGAGCTCGATCTCCGAGTCGGAGAACCCGTACTGCTTGGCGCGGACGAGTTCGCGGGCGATCTGGTCGAGCATCGGCTTCCAGTCCTCGGGCTTGCCCATCGACATGATCTGGGCTTCGCGGAAGACGTTCGCGGTCTGATTCGTGCCGGCGAAGACGAACTGGCCGACCATCTCGCTGCGGCTCTTGAGGTCTTCCATGCGGCGGTTGAAGGCCTGTCCGGCGAGGGCGTCGATGAACTCGGCCCGCATCTGCTGCTTGGTGCGGGTGGGCGGGCGCGGGGCGTCAACTCGCGCGATCGAGATCTGGGCGCGGGGCATCTCGGGGTCGGTGATGACCACGGCGAAGGAGGCGTCGTAGGGCTTGGCGTTCACAGGCCGGTCTTCGGGGGTGGGGACGCGCTGCGCGTCTTTGCCGAACACCTCGCGGACGAGGGCGACGACCTTCTCGGGTTCCTCGTCGGCGACGATCATGAGTGTCATGTTCGACAGCACATAATATCGATTGTAATAATCGAGGAAGTCCGGCCGCTTCACGGAACCGACCGTCTCGTCGGTGCCGATGGGCAGGCGCTCGCCGAAGGTGGAGCCCGGGAGCACGCGTTTCATCATCTGCTCGCCGATGCGGCTCTGGGCGCTCTTGCGGGCGGTCTTTTCCTCGAGGATGATCTGCCGTTCGTTGTCGATCTCGGCATCGAGGAGCGAGAGGCCGCGGGCGACGTCGTGGAAGAAGGTGAGGCCGCGGGTGATGGTTTCGTCTTTGACGTCGGGGAGGGAGAGCTGATAGACGGTCTGGTCGAAGCTGGTGAAGGCGTTCTGGTCGCGGCCGAAGGTCATTCCGAGCCCTTCGAAGAACTTCACGACCTCGCCCGGAGGGAAGTTGGTCGAGCCGTTGAAGGCCATATGTTCGAGGTAGTGCGCGATGCCGCGCTGCGGGTCGGTTTCGTTGAGCGAGCCGCTGGAGATGTGGATCCACATGACGGCGCGCGAGGGGGGATTCGAGTGCTTCTGCACCATGTACCGCAGCCCGTTGGGGAGCTCGCCCTGCACGACGGCGGGGTCGACCGGGAGAGGGGTTGAATCCTGCGCGCGACAGGTCGAAGCGAGGATTCCCGCGGCTGCGGCGAGAACGGTCACGAACCGGGAGAGAGTCATGGGAGGTCTCCGTGTGGATCCGAGCCGGCGTTCCCGGCGTGTAGGGGAGGATAGACCGTCGGGCGCGGTGTAGGGCCCAGGGCTCGCACCCTGGGCT
>JBMOHX010000328.1:0-4659 GCA_049317625.1 Phycisphaerales bacterium | reverse complement strand
ACCGCCCCCCAGACGACGAGGGCAAGCGCCGCCATCGGTGCCGCGGCGGGGATTCCCCGCTTGAGCGCGATGAGCACGACGACCGCGCTGGCACCCATCTGGGGAGAGATGTCGCCGAGCGACATGCGGGTCGCGACAAACCGCTCCCACCGAAGGTCGGCGGCATCACGCCGGGTGCGGGACAAGATCCTCCGGCCGGCGACGAGCTTCATCACCCACGGGATGCCCAGCCACGCCCCGATGCACACCCCGGTGGCGATCGCGGCCGAAATCAAGCCCGGCTTGCTCGACAACCAATCCGCGAGG
Source organism: Phycisphaerales bacterium (assembly GCA_049317625.1). Lineage (GTDB taxonomy): Bacteria > Planctomycetota > Phycisphaerae > Phycisphaerales > UBA1924 > JBEIUO01. Next base: position 4,353 of record JBMOHX010000328.1, on the reverse strand, counting down.
ACGCCGCCGAACCACGTCAGCGAAGGGGGCGCACCTCTGGCGGCCGCTCCGACGGAGACAGCCACCGGAAACCCGACCAAGAGCCCGACGACCCCGAAGACCACCGAGACCCGCCACCGCGCGGCGCGGGCCATCGCACGCATCTCGGCGCATCGGCGGCCGATCTCTGACAGCGGAGCATCAGTCTCGCCCGTGTTCATGCCAGCGGGATTGTACTTTTTGCATTCCGAACCGCAAGCCGGGGGTTGGCTTCACGGAGTCTGGGCGTAAAAGGCTTTCAGTTGCTCGGGGTACACATCGAGCACGCCCTTGCTGAACCACAGCACATGCCCCTTCGCGCCCGAGGACCGGACCAGCTCGATGGACTTTCGAACGTCCTCCCAGCTCGCGTCCGGGCCGTCGCCCACCACGCGAATCCCGGCGGCCAGATCTTTCACGCGATCGGGGCTCCGGCGTTTGAGCTCCTCCACTTGCTGGATCCACGTCTGCTCGAACTGCGGGTACCCGATGCGGTAGCACTGCGGGACAAACTCGTCCCATCGGGGCGAGCCCGAGGCGTCGGTCGTCCACGCGGACCACTCGGGCCAGTCGAGCAGATAGTGCTCGTAGCACCACGGGTAGACCGCGGGAGAAAGGGAGAGTTCGAGCCCCGGCTTGCGTGCGCGGACCTCGGTCACGAGCCGGCGAGAGAACTCCCGCACCTTGTCGCTGCGCCACTTCATCCAGTCCGGGTCTTTCGGATCCGCGGGGGGTTCGCGCCCGCCGTGCTCCTTCGCGTAAACCTCTTTGGTGTACGAGTCGTACCCCATCGTGACATACGGCCAGACGATGCGGTCGTCGAACTGCACGCCGTCGAGGTCGTACGCGTCGACGCACTCGAGGACCAGATCGATGAGGAACTGCTGCACCTCCGGGTGGAGCGGGTTCATCCAGACGAACCCGTTTGGGGCGACCTCGTTCCCCTTCTGATCAAGGCTCAGCCAATCGCGCTTGGTGCGGCGCAGCTCGTTGTCGGTCTCCTTGAACGCGGCCATGAATCCGTACTCGAACCAGGCGACGTAACGGAGGTTGTTCGCGCGGGCCGCGTCGAGGGTCTCCCTGACCAGATCGCGAGGAGCACCGCCGTCCTTGGGCACCAGGTTCGGCCTGCGGTCCTTGCCGATGACACGCTGCAGGACCTTCGAGGGGTACTGGGTGTACCCGTTCTTCCAGCATTCGACGTAGACGGTGTTAAGGCCGATATCCCGCAGGCGACGCATGGTCGATGCCGTCTTGTCCGGCCCGGCGATCGCGTCGTTGCCCGTGGTCGTAAGCCAAGTCCCGCGAAGCTCCTGCGCCCAGGCCCGCGTGGCGAGACAGAGCAGGACACACATGAGCCATCTCGCCACACCCTCGCTCCTTCCCGGTGAGCGCCGCGCCCGGCGGCTACGCTTGGCCTCGCGGGAACCGGCGGTCACACCCGCGGGCAGCTTTCCCTCTCAGCATACACCTCAGGAGCACCACAGCATGTCCTCTTCTGATGCGTTTCGTTTGGCGGTCATCGGCGCTGGCGGTATCTCGGGAGCCCACTCTGGCGCGGCGAAGGCGAGCGAAGGTCGCGTGCAGATCGTCGCCGTCGCGGACCCGGCCACGGAGAGCCGCAACAAGCTGGCCTCCGCATGGGACGCCCACGCGTTCGACTCCGCCGAGGCGCTGCTGAAGGCGGCGAGCGCGGGGCTCCAGGTCGACGGTGTGGTCGTGTGCACCCCGCCCAGCGCGCGGCTCAAGATCGTCGCGGACTGCCTGAAGGCAAAGCTCCCCGTGCTCAGCGAGAAGCCCCTGGCCCACACGCTGGCCGACGCCAAGAAACTCGCGGCCCTCGCGGCCAAGGCCAAGAAGGTCCCCGCCTTCGTCGCCTACTGCCACCGCTTCGCGCCGCCGGTCAACGCCATGAAGCGGCTCCTCGAGGACGGCAAGATCGGCCGTCTCTCCCGCTTCGAGAACGCCTTCGCCTGCGACCTCCCCGGCCACCAGACCAAGTGGTTCAGCGAACCCAAGAAGGCCGGCGGCGGCGCGTTCCTCGACATGGGCAGCCACTCCCTCGACCTTTTCCACTACATCGTCGGCCCCGCGGCCGCGGCGGGAGCGGTGCTCGACCACAAGTGGAGCAAGCGCACGGAGACCGGCGCAACCGTCCTGGTTCGCGGGCTCAAGAAGCGCGGGGCCAATGTCCCCGCGGGTGTGGCGGGTTCGATCCTCAGCGGATGGGCCGAGACCAGCAGGTTCACGCTGACGCTCGTGGGCGATCAGGGCACGCTCTTCTACGACTACGAGCAGCCCACCACGCTCATCTTCAAGGATCTGGTCGGCAAGACCGAGACCCACGAGGTCGCCTCGCACGACTCCCGCTTCACCCTCCAGCTCCTGGCCTTCGCCGAGGCCGCGACCTCGAAAAAGAAGACCTCGCTCGCCACGTTCGCCGACGGGCTCGCCGCGGCGGCGCTGAACGACAAGGCCCAGAAGCTCTCGAAGTAAGCGTTGTCACAAGTGCGGGGGTCCGCCGCCCGCCGCGGTTGGAGGTGGCCTTGCCTCAGGGTGCGGGCCGCCGCTACGCTCTGCGCGCAGACCGGCCCGGGCGGTGCCGGCCCTCAGGCAGTTGATTCCGGAGTTCACCAGATGACGAACGCACACGGAGCGTCCGCGGTCGGGCGGGAGCGTCTCCCGGTTCAGATCCACCCTTCGTCGGCCCACGCGAGCCGCGCCGTCGCCGCGGAGATCGCGGAACTCATCCGAGCCCGCGCAGCGCGCGGCGAGCGGGCGGTGCTGGGGCTCGCGACGGGCTCGACCCCGCAGGGGGTGTATGAGGAGCTCGTCCGTCTCCACCGAAACGAAGGCCTGAGCTTCCGGAACGTCACGACGTTCAATCTGGACGAGTACTACCCCATGCAGCCCGGCGAGGTGCAGAGCTACAACCGCTTCATGCGGGAGTACCTCTTTGACCGCGTCGACATCGGCGCGGGGAGCGCGAACGTGCCCGACGGCACGGTCGATCGCGATCGCGTCGGGGCGTACTGCGAGGAGTACGAGCGACGGATCAAAGAAGCCGGTGGGATCGACATCCAGCTCCTGGGCATCGGCCGCACCGGGCACATCGGGTTCAACGAACCCGGTTCTCCCAAGGACAGCCGCACGCGTCTGATCACGCTCGACAAGGTCACGCGGATGGACGCGGCGAGCGACTTCTTCGGCGAGTGGAACGTGCCGCGCAAGGCCATCACGATGGGCGTGGGAACGATCCTCTCGGCCAAGCGCGTCGTGCTGATGGCCTTCGGCGAGCACAAGGCCGGGATCATCAAGCGGTCCGTCGAAGGCGAGATCAGCACCTCCGTCTCCGCGAGCTACCTGCAAGAGCACCGGAACGCGACGTTCGTGCTGGACCCCGCGGCCTCGGCGGAACTCACGCGGGTCAAGACCCCGTGGCTGCTGGGCAACGTGGAGGACTTCGGCCTCTCGTGGGACACCCAACTCATCAAGCGAGCGGCGATCTGGCTGGCGACGACGCTCGGCAAGCCGATCCTCAAGCTCACCGACGAGGACTACAACGAGCACGGGCTGCAGGAGCTGCTGAGCGCCCGGGGCGGCGCGTACGACATCAACATCGAGATCTTCCGCGGGCTCCAGTCCACCATCACCGGCTGGCCCGGCGGCAAGCCCGATGGCAACCTCACCAAGCACGAGCTCACGCCCGGCGGCGAGGCCTTCCCCAAGCGCGTGGTGCTCTTCAGCCCTCACCCCGACGACGACGTCATCTCCATGGGGGGCACGTTCATCCGTCTGTGCGACCAGGGCCACGAAGTGCACGTGGCGTACCAGACCAGTGGCAACATCGCTGTGTGGGACGAATCGGCCCTGCGCCACGCGGACTTCGTGCGTGAGTTCGCGGCGGCCTTCCCGAAACTCGGGAGCGACGTGGCGGCCAAGATCGAAGAGAGCGTCCAATCGTTCATCGCGCACAAGCACCCGGGCGAGGCGGACTCGCCGGAACTCCAGAAGATCAAGACGCTCATCCGCCGCACCGAGGCCCGCGCGGGCGCGAAGTACTCCGGCGTCAAGCCCGATCACATCCACTTCCTCGATCTGCCGTTCTACGAGACCGGCCGCGTCAAGAAGAAGCCCATCGGCGAGGACGACATCCGGATCACGATCGAACTGCTCGAGAAGGTCAAGCCCCACCAGATCTACGCCGCGGGCGATCTCTCCGACCCGCACGGCACCCACCGCGTCTGTCTCGCGGCGATCACGACGGCGTTGCACCGGTTGCGCGACCGGGAATGGATGAAGCACTGCACGGTCTGGCTGTACCGGGGCGCGTGG
>JBMOHX010000327.1:0-4667 GCA_049317625.1 Phycisphaerales bacterium | reverse complement strand
GACTTCGATGCGTCTCCCGCCCCAACTTTCTACGGTTCGTTCATGGACAACCCCTGCTACAACGACTCCGCCGCGTACGGTCGAGTTCGCGGCGGTTCCAACACCACCAATCAGCAGCTCTCTTTCCGCCATGGAAAATCCGTCAACGCGGCCATGTTCGACGGAAGCGTCCGCAAGCTCTCGCAGGACGACGTCTACCGCCGTCCGGACTACTTCTTCCCCTCCAAGAGCGTGTTCTACCACACCGATGCGAACTCCGAGGCGGTTCAGCAGTACTCGAACATGACGATTCTGCCTTGATCCGATCGCCGGCCCCCTGCCGCGACTTCACTGGATCATGACCCGCTCGCCGGGGCTCCCCGGACGGCTCGGCCATTCGCGGTCGCGGGCCAGTCCATCTCGCGATACCCGCACGACCCCTCGTCGATCGCGAAACCCAGTCATGCCGCGATCCTCCGCGCCGCCGGCTCTTCGCGTACGCTACGGAACTCCAGGAGATCCGCATGACCATCGCCCCGCAACTGAACTGGGTTGAAGCGAACCAGAACGCCGCCATCGATCGCCTCACGGCCTGGCTCCGTATCCCCAGCATCTCGACCGATCCCGCGTACAAGGACCACTGCCGGGCCGCCGCGGACTGGGCGAACGAACAACTTGTCGCCCTCGGCCTCGAGTCCAACGTCGTGGAAACACGCGGCCCCAACGGGCCTGGACACCCCATCGTCCTCGCACGCTCCACACCCGCGCCCGGATACAAAGGCCCGCACGTCCTGTTCTACGGGCATTACGACGTGCAGCCAGTCGACCCCGTTGCTCTCTGGTCGAGCCCGCCCTTCGAACCGGTGCTCCGCGACGCCCTCCCGGGCGAAGACGGTGGCCGCCGGATCGTCGCGCGCGGCGCGGTCGACGACAAGGGTCAGGTGATGACGTTCATCGAGGCCATGCGGGCCTGGAAAGAGCTCACCGGCCACCCGACAGGCGGCGCGGCGTTCACCATTCTGCTCGAAGGTGAAGAAGAGTGCGGCTCGGTCTGCCTCCCCAACTTCGTCGCCGATCATCACGCCGCCCTGAAGTCCGCCGACGTCTGCCTCATCTCGGACACCGGCATGCTCGGTCGGGGCAAGCCCGCGATCACCTACGGCGTCCGGGGCCTCGCCTACACCCAGGTCACGCTCCACGCCTCGAACCAAGACCTGCACTCAGGCCTCTGGGGCGGGCGCTGCCCAAACCCCATCACCGAGCTCACCCGTGTGCTCGCGCAGCTCCACGACAAGAAGCGTCGGGTCACCATCCCCAAGTTCTACGACGACGTCGTCCCCCTGACAAAGCAGGAGCGGGCGAACTGGAAGGCTCTGAAGTTCAACTCCAAGGCCGCGCTCAAGAAGATCGGCCTCCCGCCCGCCGCGGACATCGGCGAGGCCGGGTTCACCGCCATGGAGCGTGAGTGGGGGCGGCCGACGGCGGAGATCAATGGGATCTGGGGCGGCTACACCGGCGAAGGGGCCAAAACGGTCATCCCGGCCCACGCCAGCGCCAAGGTGTCGTTCCGCCTCGTCGCCGACCAGGACCCCGCCAAGGTGACCAAGGCGTTCTTCAAGTGGTGCAAGGATCGCACGCCCCCCGGCTGCCGCTGGGAGTTCCTCGATCACCACGGCGGCTACGGGGTCACCGTCCCCATCGACTCCCCGTACCTCGCGGCCGCGGCCAACGCCATCAAGGTCGCCAGCAAGAAGAAGGCGGCGCTCATCAAGTCCGGCGGGTCCATCCCCGTCGCCGGGCTGCTCAAGGACAAGCTCGGGATTGACACGATTTTCATGGGCTTCGGCCTCGACGACGACCGGGTCCACTCGCCCAACGAGAAGTTCGAAATCGACTGCTTCACGGTGGGCATCAGGTCCCACATCGCCTTCATCGGTGAACTGGTGAAGGGCTGACGCCGCCTCAAGCCGCCTTGCGCCCCTTGGCCTCGGGCTTGGCGTGTGCGTCGAGGGCCGCTGCCTCATCGACCACGTCGAACCCGCCCCCGCCTCGCTCGTCCTGGATCCGCTTGAGCCGCTCGAACTGCTGGTTCCGCAGCGAGTTGACCCGCATCCGCAGTTCGTGCAGGTGTTTTTCGTTCCCCACGGTCGTGGCGAGGGTATACAAGAAGGCAAGCACCCCCGCGGCGATCGCGATCCAGACTGCCAGACTGAAGGTGTCGACGCCGGCGGACATGCTTTGGTCATCGGCCCTTCAACGGGGCGGGTTCATGTGCTGTAGAATCTCCATCGTGTCTCGGTTGGCGAACGATTGGCCCCGAACTCCGTATAACAAGTCAGAGCCCCGGTCCCTTTGACCGCGGGTGGGGCGGGGAGCGGGATGGGGGCGCGAAGATCCGGATGGACCCACTCAACCACATGCGGCACCAGTTCTCAAGCAAAGCTCCGGGCAGGCGTCTCGCGGCGATGACCCGTGCGCTCCCACCTTTGATCATGGGCCTGTTGATCGCGGCCATGACGCTCGGCGTCCCGTCAGTCCCGGCCCACGCCCTCCAAACCGCACCTCAACCCGCGGCCAGCTCCGACAAGACGTGGCAGGTCAAGGTCGAACTCGACCGCTTCGGCATCGGGAACATCTCCCGGCAGGGTGATTGGGTCGCTTTGCGGCTCACCCTCTCGGACGCCGGCGACCGTCCACGCAACGTCGTCGTCAGGGTGTCGAGCCCCGATCCCGACCGCGACACCAGCGTCTCCGAGCTGGGTCCGATCAGCTTGAACGGTCAGGAGCGGATCTCCGTCTGGCTGTATCACTATCTCGGCTTCCGGTCGGACGGCAGCGACTGGGTGGTGTCGGTGTACGAGGCGGCGGAGGGCAGCGTGCGCGACGCCGCGGGGCGCGAGCTTCCCCGATTGGGCGAGCTCTTGGCCCGCACGACGCTCGCTGCAGCCGCGGCACAGGGTGGGACAGACAAGGGACCGAACTCCGCCGAGATCGCGCGTCCCGGACTCGCCCTGATGGGAGTGGTGGGCTCGAACGACTTCGATCTCCAGAGCCTCAGCGAGCAGAACTCAACGACCGAGGCCTTTCTCCCGTACGGGCACGAGACGGTCCGTCTCGCCCGCGGGCTGACGCCGGCGGAGTTCCCCGATCGGTGGCAGGGCCTCGCCGAGTTTGATGTCATCGTTTGGGGTTCGGGCGAGCCGAGCCAGCTCCGACCGGAGAGCCGGCGTGCGATTCGAGATTGGATCGAGCGCGGCGGGCACTTCATCGTGGTGCTCCCGAGCGCCGGTCAGACCTGGACCAACGAGAACCTGTCGGACCTTTACGACGCGATGCCTTTGGTATCCGTGCGGAAGCACGAGGACGAAGACCTCACCGATCTGAAGTACCTCCTGACCCACAAGGCCGCTTCGAAGGTCTCCAAGTCCCTGACGCTCCACTCTTTCTCGCCCCTCCCCGATGTCGGGCCCTCCGACGCGATGGCCGTACTCAAGGATCATCTCGATCGGGTGATCGTGGTGCGGCGTGCGGTTGGTGGCGGCGCGGTCACGTGGATCGGTCTCGACCTCAATCAGCGGGCGGTCGAGGCGATGGTGGAGGCCGATGTCTTCTGGAACCGCGTGCTCGGACGACGGGGCAGCACGCTGACGCCCGCGGACTTGCAGACCGGGCCGGGCGCAAACCCGCCGCTCGCTCCTTCGCGGCGCGCCACGCCGTTCGATCTCAAAATCGCCTCGGAGGTCGCGCTCGTCCAGGACTCCGCGATGGGGATGCTGCTCGCGTTCATCGTGTTCATCGCGTACTGGCTCGTGGCCGGCCCGGTCGGTTTTGGGGTCTTGAAGGCGAAAGACCTGAAGAAGCACGCGTGGCTCGCGTTCCTTCTTTCGGGCGCCGTGTTCACCGGCGTCTCGTGGGGCGGCGCGTTTGTGATGCGTCGGCGCGACGTCGAGGTCAAGCACTTCACGATCCTCGATCACGTCTACGGGCAACCAGTACAACGAGCGCGGATGTGGGCGAGCGTCCTCATCCCGCGGTACGGCGACACCCAGATCCGCATCGGTGCGCCGAACACCGAGACCCGCGCCTCCAACTCGGTCGTCGCGTGGGATCGCGTCGACGGCGACCCGACGATCTCGTTCCCCGATTCTCGTGAGTACCGCACCCCCGTGGGGGACCGCACCTCCCTCGCGGTTCCCAGCCGGCAAACGATCAAGCAGGTCCAAGTGGAATGGGCGGGGGCTCCGCCCTGGGCGATGCCCTTCCCGCAAGGCCTCCCCGCGGCCACCCGTGCCCCGGAACTGCGGCTCCTCAACGAGGGACGGTGGCAACGTGACAACCCGGTTCTCGAGGGAGTCCTGAGGCACAAGCTCCCCGGCGCGCTCCGGAACGTTCAAGTCATCGTGATCACCGGCCAGTCCGACGTTCAGAAATGGAACCAGTTCGCCCAGCGGCGCGACGATCTCATCTCGGTCGGCTTCGCATTCCGATACAACGCGATCTGGGAGCCCGACTCGGATCTGGACCTCGGCGTGCTGACCACCATCGATTCGCTGCCTTCTCTGAGTAAGCTGCTCACGTCCCTCCGCCCTGAGCCGGGACTTTCGTACGACCCCACCGAGTACTTGGAACGCGAAGATCTCGGCAAGCAGCTGACCGCGCTCTCGCTCTTCCACCTGATGCCACCGCCG
>JBMOHX010000326.1:0-4671 GCA_049317625.1 Phycisphaerales bacterium | reverse complement strand
CATAGGTCTGGAGGCGAACGCCGTTGAGCATGGCGAGCGGCAGCGTGTCGCCGAACGCGACGACGACGAGCATGTCGAAACGTTGCGAACCGCTCTCGTTCTGCATCTGCCAGTCGTTGGCGAAGCCGGTGGGGCCGGCGTCGAACCGCATGACCATGCCCGTCGCGCCGGCGGGGGCCATCGCGATTGCGTCTTGAATGGCCGTGTCCGTGGTGACGGTGTTCGGGAGGAGACCGAACGCCTGCGCGCCGTCGACCATGGAGGCTGTCGCCTCGTCGCTGGGCGCGATGCGCGGCGTGATGGCGCCCGCCGCGAAGGGGTTGATGCTGCGCGGGGTGAGGACGCTGCCGTCGAGGCGTTGGCCGGCGCCGTAGGTGGGCACGGCCAGGAGAGGGTCGCTGCTGACGCTGTGCCCGAAGATCACGCGGCCGTCGCCGCCATGGCCGCCGAGCGCCGGGCTGGTGCCGCCGGAGGTGGAGGTGTATCCGCCGAGCCTACCGGCGACGACTGTTCCCAGAACTCGGATGGTGCCTCCGGAGCCGCCGCCCCCTGCGCCACCCTGGCCGCCGTTGCCGCCGGAGCGGCCGTACGCACCGTCGCCGCCCGTGCCGCCGTTGCCGCCGTTTCCGGTAAGGGCGGTGTCCGCGATGCCGCCGAGGCCGCCGACCTGACCCAATACCCCGGACACGCCCGCGGTGCCTTGCTCGCCGCTCAGGCCGAGGCGGCCGTCACCACCGGTGGCGGTGATGCCGCCAGAGAAGTTGATTCGACCGTTGGCGGAGATTTCGAGAGCGCCACCGCCTCCCCCGCTCGCGCCGCCCTGGCCGCCGCTGCCACCCTGACCGCCGCGGCCTCCCGCGCCGCCCGCACCACCGCCGCCTCCGCCACCGCCACCGACCGGGAGGAAGAGCACGGGGATGACGGACCCGCCCGAGCCGGAGCCACCGCCACCACCGCCGCCGCTGCTTCCGCCGCCACCGCCACCACCCGCTCCGCCGGAACCGCCGGCGCCGCCGGCGGCGCCGCCGGTGAGGGCGAGACTGCCGTCGAAGTTGGTGCCGCCGTAGCCCTGCTGGCCTGCCTGGCCGTCGTTGCCCGCATCGCCTACGACACCGTGGGACCCGTTGCCGCCGTTGTTCCCTGAGCTCGCGATGCCCACGCCCGCTCCGCCCTGCCCGACGCCGGTCGCCAGGCCGGGATTGCCGCCGAGACCGCCCGAGCCCGCCGCGCCGCCGGCACCGCCCCTGCCCGCCCCATACAGATTGCCGACCCCAGTAGAGCCGTTGAAGCCGCTGAACCCACCCTGTCCGGCTGCGCCGGTGCTGCCGAGGGTGATCGCGCCGCCGTTGGCTCCCGCCGCGGTGCCCTCGAGTCCGAAGCCGGCAAAGCTGCCGATTCCGCCGGGAGCCCCTCCTTGGCCCCCGTTGCCGGCGAAGCCGGGGAAGGGAATGGCCCCGAAGTACTGCGTTCCGGTGCCGTTGCCGGGAAGGATGGGAGGCTGAGAGACACCGCCGCCGTTGCCGCCCGCACCGCCCGAGGATGCGTAGCCGCCGGTGGCGCCGTAGCCGCCACCCGGGCCGGCCTCGTAGCCTTCTGCGTTGGCGTCAATCGTGGCGGAGGGAGCGATCGAGACGTTGTTCCCGACGTGGATGCGGGCGGCGTTGAAGCCGCGGATCCTGAAGGTGTCGGAGGGGTTGAGAACCAGGTTGCCAGCGACGGCGAAGGTGCTGTAGCCTGAGCCGGATTGGAGGACGAGGAAGGGCGCGCCGTTGATGGAGGTGGTGGGATTGCCGTTCAGGAAGAGGGTGCCGAAGTCGGTGTTCAGCCAGTAGTCGTCGGCCTTCGCGACGGCGGAGCCGGCGAGGAGCGCCACCATCGCGGGGAGTAACGCGGCCGAAAGGCCACGCGTGCGGGGGCGTGCGTGCGCCGCGGCGTGGTTCTGAATGGGAAGAACGGGGAACGTGAACGCTGATCGGGTCTGCATGTCTCGGCTCCTTTGGGGGGCGTCGGCATGACGCCCCGGACGGGAACAATCCGAGAGTTGGCGGAAGACCCATCACGGAGAGCGCGAGATTCTGAGCGATTTCGGCTTTCGCACTTCTTTATGCGGCATGGACGGCGGTGCGAAAGGGCCGCTGCCTCGCGGATGGCAGCACCGAATGAACCTACCGCTTGTTCAACTCCGCCGCTCGTCGCTCCGCGATTGCCGCGGCGATCGTCTTCGATTCCCCGTCAGCGTCGCGAGCCAGGGCCTCGCGACTTGCATCGGGTTGGACCTTGTTCCATTCCTGGTAAAGGCGGGTCGTGGCGCGGGCGAGATCGAAGCGCGTCAGGTCTCGCGACGGGAACGAGCCCATGCTTGGGCTCTTCTGGAAGGTCTCCGATACGCGAAGGAGCTCTTTCTCCGCCAACGCGAGACCATCGGCGCGGACAGGCTGGGCGACCGCAACCTCTGCGATGCTGGCCCGAGCCGCCTGCGCCATCGCAAGCTTCGCGCGAGCCTGCCAGGTGTTGAAATGGTCGTCTCCGGCAGTGGAGGAGAAGAACGCGATCGAAGCCTCGGCGACGCTGACGGCCTCGTCTGCCCGGGCGAGTGCCTCGTTGGTTTGGTCCGGAGAGGTGGACCATGCCAGTTCGCACAACGCCGCGGAGAGCGCGATCGCGGTGCGACCGATACCCGCGTGCTTGGGTGGCAGAACCTTCTGGGCCGTTTCGTAGGCTTCTCGCGCCAACTTCTCTGCCGCGAGAAAGTCTCCGCGTGCCTGCTTCACGCTCGCCAACCCGAGGAGCGCGAACGGTCGTCGGAGGACGTTGGTGCCCTCCGACGCGGTGTACACCCGCAGAGACTCGAGGAACCTCGATTCGGCTTCGTCGAGTTCGCCGGCGTCGAGGAGGGCGTTGGCGAGGTTCCCGTGGAGCGTGCCGACGTTGAGATCATCTGCGCCCACGGCCTTGGTCAGTGGCTCGACCTGGGCGCGGTACAGCGAGATCGCCTCGCCGAGTTTCCCCTGCTTGGCGAGCGCTTGGGCGAGCGAGGCCCAGGCCAGTGGCACGGAGGGGTGATTGGCCGGGAGCAACCGGGCCATTTTCTCGGCGTACTGGCGGCAGAAGGGCTCGGCTTCCGCGAAGCGCTGCTTGAGAACGTAGGTGTCGCCGAGCAGGCCCGTCACACTCAGGGTTTCGAGACTCTCGGGGCCCTGCGCGTTCGAGCGGATCTCGTACGAACGTCGAAGTGCCTTCTCAGCTTCATCCGAGCGGCCGGCCTCGACCAGGGCACCGCCGAGCTGTTCCAAGATGCGTCCGACGAGAAGCGACGCAGGTCCGGAGGCTTGCTCACAGATCGACGCGGCTTCCTGAAGCGATGTGATCGCGCGGGGCATGTCTTTGCGACGCAGCGCTGCGCCCAGCACGGCCAGCGCCTCGCCCGCGTCGGCGTGGCGCGGCCCCTTCAACTCTCGTCTGATCGCCACGCACTCTTCCGCGGCGGAGATCGCCTCGTCGTTCTGGCCGTTGTGGTTGAGCGCCTGTGAGAGTCTCATCAGGCCGTCGGCGACTTCGTTCGAGGATCGGCCGAATGCTTGCTCGCGTCGTTCGATCGACAGGCGGTCTTGCTCGATGGCCTTCTCGTACTCGCCGATACTGAAGTAGGCCTCGCCGAGGACGCCGCGGAGTTCGCCCTCGACGGCCGGCTCGTCGCGCAGGGTTGATCCGAGACTCTGCGCGGTTCCGTCGATGATCTCCCTGAGCAGGGAGGTATCGCGGGCCTGGGCGACGCGAGGGTTGATCCCGCCGATCATGCCCTTGAGAAGTTGGGAGACGTGTTCAGATCGTGCCGCGGCTTGCGAGGCGCGGGCGTACTGAACGGTGCTCACGATCAGGCCGACCACCAGCGCCGCCAGCGCGACCGACGCGCCGAAGACCACCGCGCGGTTGCGCCGCGCGAACCGGCTCACCTGGTACATGGTGGTCGGCGGGCGGGCGGTGATCGCTTCGTCGCGTAGGTGCCGGCGGAGGTCCGCGGCGAGTTCGCCCGCGCCCGAGTACCTCCGTTCGCGGTCCTTGTCCATCGCCTTGGCGATGATGGTTTCGAGGTCGCCGCGACACATGCGCGACACGCTTCCCAGTCGTATCGGCTCGACTTCGCGGATCAGCCGCGCCGCTTCGGCGATGCTCTGCTCGTCGATGGGCAGCGGCGGTTTGCCCGAGAGGAGCTGGTAGCCGAGGGCGCCCAGCGCGTAGACGTCGGCCCGGGTGTCGGTCTGGCTGGCGTCGCCGGTGAGCTGCTCGGGGCTCATGTACTGGAGCGTGCCGATGATGCGGCCCGCCTCGGTCATCATGGACCGCGCACCGTCACCGGCCTCTTGCAGCCGGGCGACGCCGAAGTCGAGTACCTTGGGTTGTCCGATCCGATCGCCGGCGATTGGATCAATGAGGATGTTCGCCGATTTCAGATCGCGGTGGATCACGCCGCGTTGGTGCGCGTGCTGAACGGCATCGGCCGCTCGCGCGAGGAGCTCGACGCGTTCCGCGAGGGTGAGTTTGGAGGACTCGGCGTGGAGGAGGAGCGGCTCACCGCGGACGAGTTCCATGGCGAGGAATCGGCGCTGGATGCCGCGGTCATCGGGCGCAACGCCCGACTCGTACACCTGCGCGATGCCCGGGTGCTTGAGG
>JBMOHX010000325.1:0-4680 GCA_049317625.1 Phycisphaerales bacterium | reverse complement strand
GTTGAAGTACTCAACGCCCTTGTAACGCCCGCCTGCGACCCCGCCGTGCTGATTCATGGCGCGGAAGAGGCCATCGAGCAGGTCGAAGGACTTGGGTGGTTCTGTGCACTCCTCCAGCAAGTCGGTGAAGAACGCGCGGGGGAGCAGTCCGATGTCCTCGGAAAAGAAACACACGAGCGCTTGGAGGACGAACCGCTGAGCTCCCTGTGCGCCGCGGGGGTGCTTTGCTTTCAGTGACTGGTAGATCGCGCTGAGCTTTGCCGCCGCCTTACGCGTTGCGTCCTCCCGATCGATGCGGTAACGGACCTTTTCGTTGGTGGGCCAAAGGCTATTGAGCGGATCACACCGTTGGGGCAACTCGTCAAGACGCAGAACGTCTTGTGGCTCAAAGACGTCTTTGTCAAATTCGTAGATGCGGAACTCGTCGAAGTTGCAGAGGACGACCTGCTTGGGCCTATTCGGCGCAGAGAAGACCCAGTAATCCCTCGCTTGCTGCACGTGGCGTGACAGGTCCTCGCCTCGTTTCTTCATTTCAACGAGAAGTTTTGGCTTCCAGATGAGATCTGCAAAGGACGTCGTGCCTCGGTCGGTGCGCACGCGATCCTCAAGTGTCGCACCGGCCTCTTTGTAGCCCCCGCGACTGAACGCGCGGAAGAGGCGGTCGAGGAAGACCTGCGCTTCGCCCTTTTCGTCGCCATCGAGGGTCTTGGCGTAGTCGACGAAGGCTTGGAGTTGTCTTTGGCGGTCGGCGTCCATGCGTACAGAGAGGATAACCCGCTGTGCCATCGGGTGCTGGGGTGTGGTTGCATGGACATCTTTTCAAGCCTGGGGGGTGCGGTCAAAAGAGGTACTGACGGCTGGATCGCGGCCCCTCCAAGCACGCTCCCCCAAAACAAATCCCCCGCGCACCGCGCAGGGGACTTGCCGTTCATCCTGTTGACCCCCAGTCCAAGGCCTCAGTTCAACACCGCCACCTTCAACTTCACCGACACCTTCGACTTGTTCCCCGCGCGGTCCTTCGTACGGGCCGTCATCTCGTGCGTCTTTCCCGCCTGAAGCGGCGCACCCACTCGGATCTCGAACACACCGCTGTCGGGCACCACCAACACCCCAGAGACCCGGCCCTTCACCAAGAGTTCAAGCTCCGTACCCGGCTCCGCGGTCCCCCGGATCGTCGGGGTCGGGTTGAACGTCGCCATGTTCGCGCCCCGCGGCACGGGACCCGCCGCGTCGGCCTCGATCAGCGTGAGCGCGGCGGGGGCCGCGGGGATGATCGCGTCCCGGGTGACTTCCACCGGTGCGCTCGCTTCTGACGTGAGACCCTCCCTCGGGTTGCTCGCGACGAAGCTGTACAGGTGCGTGCCCGCGGGTGCGCCGCTGGCTTTGAGCGTGAAGCGCCCGTTGCGGTCGGCGTTGGTCTTGCGGTTTGTCGCCGCGCCGTCGATGTAGAGCGTGACCTTGGTGCCCGCCGTTGCGGCCCCGCGGAACTCGAGGGACTTCGCGGACGTGATGTGGTCGGTGTTGGAGAACCCCGTATCGGAGGCCGCGGTCAGCACGATATCTGTCGGTGCCGCGAGGCTCCCTCCGCCACCTCCGCCACCGCCCCCTCCACCCGGACCGGCGTCGCCCATCGGTCGCAGCAGCACCGCACGCTCGTTGCCCGTCGGTGAAGTCCGCGCCGATGCCGCGATCCACCCGCTGTTGGTGATGTCGTTCGCGCAGACGATCGACCAGCCTTGAGACGCCGGCCTCAGCAGGGTGTTGAGGTCGTACATGCGGTTGCCGTCGGTGATGAACCCGCGGGACTCCGACGTGACCGTCGTGTCCCCTCGCGGCTCCCTCAAGTCCGGCGGCACATCACTCTCGTCGACGAACGGGAGGTAGCGCACGTGACCGACGGCGCGACCCGCGTCGTTGATCCGGTACGGCTTAACGTCGGGCACGTCGATGAAGCCCGCCGGGGGCGTCCATGTGATCGTGGTGATCGTGGTGACCGAACTCCCGTTCCACACGACGACCCTGAAGTCGTTCACGGGCGATTCGCGAGGAAACAACGCCCGCCCAACGATGATGCCACTTTCGCTGATCCCTTCGGCGATGCCCGCGTCTAAATTGGACGGAACCCGCAGACCGGAGAGCTGACCGTTGCGGTAGACAAACGGGCGGGTTCCTTCCTCGGGGTGGCTCCCTGCGCCGACCGTGGCCCCCGCGTTGTTGACGTCGTTCACCCAGTTGAGGTAGGTTCCCTCGATCGGGGCCGCGTAGTCGAACTCGGTGAAGGCGTTTGGGAGCCCAACGAACCCGGTGGTTCGAACACCGCTCAGACGCCCCGAGCCGGCGAGGACACCCGCGTCGTTGATCCCGGCCAGATCCATGTCGCTGTATCCCAACACGGGCACGCCCATGCCGCTTCCGGCTGGCACTCGGGTGATGAAGCGATTCTCGCCGTCGTTGACGCAATACGCGACCTCGCCGGAGTTGTTCACGAAGATGGAACCCGAGCTGTCGCCGCGGATGTTGCTCGACATCGTGTCACCATCGAGCCATCCGATCCCGTAGGCGATCGTCTCGACGTTCCCCTGCGGGCTCCGCCTCCACACGATGGTCCCGATGAACGTCTCCGCCCAACCGGCCGACCAGCCAGTCTCGGACACGGCCTCGACGCCGCTGTCGAACCAGCCGGGCTGTGTGACGTCAACGACTTCAAAGGTGCCCGGTTGCGCGAACGCGCCCGCCGCCGCCGACACCGCCGCCCCAACCCCCACCAACCAGTCGCGTACCCGCATGCTGCTGCTCCTTGGCGTAGCCGATGACGGGCCAGTCGCCAACACGCGACCCGGTCCCGCTCCGCCCAAGGAAGCGACCTTTCCGGTAGGATCCTGCAACAAATTCGGACGAGGTTTCGCCGAGAGGGGCCCGGCGCTGCGGCCGCTAGTCCCGCTGGCCCGCGATCCCAGCGCCTTGTGCATTCTCCTGGCTCTGCACGGCACCCAGCCGAACCCGCGTCACCCTGGTCGGCTCCGCCGCGATCACCGTCACCGAAATCCCATCGTGCTGGAAGGTCTCGCCCGCCGCGGGGATCCGGCCGAGCGTCACGGTGACGAAGCCGCCGACGGTGTCGTAGTCTTCGCTCTCGGGGAGCTCGATGCCCAAGGGCTTGAGGTCGGAGTTCACATCACCGATGTACGCGCGGGCGTCGACCTCCGCCTCGCGCTTGCTGGAGTCGACGCGGACCTCGCTCGTTTGGTCTTCGGGGAGCTCGTACTCGTCCTGGATATCGCCGAAGACTTCCTCGACGAGGTCCTCGAACGTCACAAGTCCGGCGGTTCCGCCGTATTCGTCGGCCACGATCGCCATGTGCACGCGCTTGGCCAAGAGCTCGCCGAGCAGTTCGCGGATGGTTTTGGACTCGGGGATGAACATCGCGGGCCGAAGGAGCGCTCTGAGGTCGAAGGGCTTCCCGCCGCGGGCCCCGCCGTTCTCTCCTGCGAGCCATCGCATGAGGTCCTTGACGTAGAACACGCCGACGATGTGGTCCAGGTCCCCGTCGTACACGGGGATCCGGCTGTGGCCGATGGCGCGGATGGTTTGCGTGACCACGCCGAGGTTGTTGGAGAGTTCCATCGCCGCGATCTCGGTGCGCGGCGTCATGATCTGGATGACGGTCTTGTCGCGCATCCGCACGACGGCCTCGATCATGTCACGCTCTTTCTGATCGAAGGCGCCCTCGTCTTCGGCGTCGGCGACGGCGCTGAGCAGTTCTTCCTGGAGCTCTTCGGCCTCGTCCATCTCGGTGCGGCCCGCGAGCCGGCGCACCATCTCGTCGACGCCGTCGGCCAGCAGCTTGAGCGGACCGGTCAGCACGTACGCGGCCCGCAAGAAGCCGCTCCACGCGTACACGGTCGATTCGCCCGCGTGCCGCGCAACGCTGTGCGGCAGCACGACCCCGAAGACCCAGAGCAGCAGCGAAGAGAAGAGCACGCCGAGCAACCCCTCGACCCACGTGGGTGCCGGCACGCCCCGAAGTCCGGTGATCCACATCACGATCCCGACGACCACCGCGAGGTTCGCGAGGATCCGGGGGAGCGCGATGGAAGTGGCATGCCCCTGCACGTCATCGAGGATGCGGCCGACCCGGGCCGTCGACCCGCGCCGGTTGCGGATGGCCGCGATCTCTTCGAGCCGCGCGCGGGAGACCTCACGCAGCGACTGCGAGAGCGCCGAGAACACCGAGCCCACGCCCAGCGCAACCACCGCAAGACCTAGCCACACGCCGCCCGTCACCTCGAACCTCCCGTCAACTCTCCGATCTCCGATCGCCGAAGGTCGCGCCGATGCCGATCGCCGCCAGCACCGCGTCCTCCATCTCGTGCATCGCGAGGAACCCCTCCTCGTCGTGGTCGTCGTAGCCCAGGCAGTGCATCACACCGTGCACGATGTACAGAAGCAGTTCCCGCTCCACAGCGTACCCGCGGGCGGCCGCCTGCCGCTCCCCCTCGTCGAGGCACACCAGGAGGTCGGTGTCGAGCACGAACGGGGGACGCGAGTACCCGGTCTCCAGCTCGTCCCTCGAACACCACACCACCGGCTCCTCGCCCTCCGCCGGATCGCTCATGTCGAAGGTCATCACGTCCGTGGTGCCGGGGACCCCCATGTACTCCTCGTGGGCCCGAGACATCT
>JBMOHX010000324.1:0-4694 GCA_049317625.1 Phycisphaerales bacterium | reverse complement strand
TGAGGGTGGCGATGGCGACCGTGGACTTGCTCATGGCTTGCTCTCCTCCTCACCGGCGGGGCGGGTGCCGATCGTCATGACCGCCCGGCCCGGGCCGCTGACTTTCGCGAGAAACGTCTTCTTCGAGTGAACCGACTGGAAACGGACGACCTGTCCCTGCCGCGCCGCTTCCATCGCGCGTCCCTGGCCCTGCACCGCTACGCCTCCGCTGAGGCAGTCGATGGCGCAGATGTCGCCCTTGTCGACGACGCTGGGAGTCTTCACCATGCGGGCTTCGATGATCGCGCCGGCGTCGATGCGGGATTGGGCCACCGCGCCGATGGTCTCGTCGTACACGGCGGGCTCGAAGTCCGGGGGCAGCCAGCGTGAGTCGGTGGTGACCACGTCCGCGTCGAGCTTCGCGGCCCGCGCGATCGGGCCCGCGGCGACGAGGACCTCGCGGAGCACTTCGATGCCCACACGCACCGTGCCCGAGCGTTCGAGCGTGTCGTTGTCGTAGATGCGCACCTGGACCGGAACGCGCTTGCCCGCCGCGGCGGGTTGCACGGCGACCTTGCGGCCCCGGGTGTCGGTGTTGAGCAGCTCTTCGGCGCTGCGTTCGAAGGTCAAGCGGAGTCGATCGGGGCTGACGCGGTAGATCTCCGCGAGCTTCGAGGCGATCGCGCTGCGCACGTCGGGGGCGACGGCGGCCGCGGCCAGGATGGGCGTGGACTGCGCGGACTCGGCCACAGGAGCCGCGTCCTTCTCCGGAGGGTCTACGTCGGTCGGCGATGAGACGGAGCAGGGGACCCCGCTGAGGAGCACTTCACCGAGGTTGACGTTTGCCTTCTTGAGCGCATCGCGGACGAACGCGACGTCGATAGCCTTGGGGTGAGAGGCGGCGTCGGCCTCGACGAGCACGATCGAAGCCAGGGAAGAGGTCGTGTCGCCCGAGATGGTCGCGACGTCGGAGAGCTTGATCGCGTGGTCGGGCTCTCTTGTCGCGGCGGGCCGCAACCGCACAGTTGTCTGGGCGAGCGCGAGGCTCGTCGACGCGAGAACAGAGAGGAACGCGGCGAGGATCCGGATGTTCATCGGGTGCTTCCTCCTGAGGTCGGTTTAGCGGCGGAGCTGGGCGACGCTGCGGAGCGTCTCGTCGGCGGCCTTGATGGACTGGCTGTTGAGCTCGAAGGCGCGCTGGGTTCTGATGAGGTCGATGAGTTCGCGGGTCGGGTCGACGTTGGAGGCCTCGAGGAATCCGGAGCGGAGCGTGCCGCGTTTGTCCTCGCCGGGCGTTCCCGAGTTCGGGGGCCCGGAGGCGATGGTCTCGACGAACAGGTTCTCGCCGACTTGCTTCAGGCCTTGCGGGTTGATGAAGGTGGAGATGGTCAGCTGACCGGCTTCCTGCTGTTCGGTGTTGCCGCTCTCGGTGTAGAAAACGCGGCCGTCGTTGCCGATGGTCACCGAATCGGCGGTGTCGGGGATCGGGATGATGGGTTCGAGGCGGCGGCCCTGGTCGTTCGCGAGCACGAGCTCACCGTCTGAGTTGAGCGCGAAGTTGCCGGCCCGGGTGTAGGCCTTCCCGCCGTTGCCGAGGTTGTCCTCGACCTGCAGCTCGAAGAACCCTTCACCCTCGACCATCACGTCGAGCGGGTTTGAGGTCCGGTACGCGGCTCCGGGCGCGAAATCGAGCTGGGTGCCGGAGACCTTCACGCCCAGTCCGACATAGAGACCGGTGGGCCGTTGGTCGTCGTTGGCGTTGCGTGTGCCGGGCTGCTCCTTCTCGATGTAGAGCAGGTCCTGGAAGTTCGCGCGGCTGGTCTTGAAGCCGTGGGTGTTGACGTTCGCCAGGTTGTTCGCGGTGACGTCCAGGGCGGTGTTGAGGGCCGAGAGGGCCGAGGCCGAAGACTGGAGAGCGTTGATCGCCATGGGGTGTGGTCCGTCTGGAGTGTGGGGGCGCCCGTCCGGGCGCCGTGCGGCGTCCGCGATTCGTCAACGCAACGCTTATGCCGTGCGGCCCAGGCTCTGGATCGCCCGTTCCATGAGCCTGTCGTGCTGCTGGATCATCGCGATGTTCGCGTCGACGTCGCGTGCGGCGCTCGTGACGTCCATCAGCGCTTTGACTTCGTCCACGACCGACTCTTCGACATGGCCGGAGCGGATCTCCGCCATAGACGCGGACTTGCGTTTCAGCTGGTCGGGGTTCGGCCGGTAGAGGTTGGAGCCACGACGCTCCATCGTGCCCGGGTCGGGGACTTCGACGAGGTTGAGTCGCCCCATCTCCACCCCGTTCTGCCTAACGATCCCGTCCTGCCCGATGAGAACCTTGCCGTTGTCGGCGATTTCGATGGGTCTATTCTGCGCGTCCATCAGCGGGAGCCCGGTGGTGGCCATGACGAGGAGCCCCTGGGCGTTCCGTGCCAGCCGGCCATCTCGGGTCAGCAGCGCGTCACCGGCTCCCTTGGCTTCGGGGTCCTTCACGGTGAGGAACCCGGTCCCTTCGATGGCGACGTCCAGGTCTCGGCCGGTGGTCCGCAGCGAACCCTGCTCGAGCTTGAGCCGGTTGGGGTTCATGAGCAGCCCGCCGCCCAACCGCTCCAGAAGGGCATTGCTGGGGAGGTAGCCGACGTGGTCTTCCTTCGTGACGGCTTGCCTCGCGAGGGGCGATGGCACCTCGGGCTTGAAGCCCACGGTGTCCATGTTGGCGAGGTTGTTCGCGAAGACGTCTTGGCGGTACATGGCGCCGAACGCGCCCGACGCGGAGATTTGAAGGCCGTAGGACATGAAGGTCCGGAACACAAACGGCGTGCCGCGCGGCGAAGAGCCCCGACGCGTATCCTTCTTTCATGCCCCTTTACGAGTACGAATGCGCCGAGGACGGGACCGTGATCGAGGTGATTCGACCCATGAGCGAGGCCGATGCTCCGCTCGTGGACCCTGCGGGGAAGGGCCGGAAGTTCCGGAGAAGGCTGTCGGTATTTGCCGCTGGGGGCGGCGTGAGCCAGGCGGGGGCCTCCGGTGGCGGCCATGTTCACTCCGGGACGTGCGGCTGCGGGAAGACCCGCTCCCAGGGCGGCTGCGGGGCATAACGAGAACTTGTGCGAGAAGAGTCGGCGCGACCCGTCGGCGGTGGTATGCTTCGACCCGCGGCGGTCGCCGCGCGTTCGGGTTATCTCGAAGGTGTGGGGTCAGAAGGAGTGCACGATGAGGATTTCGCATCTGTTCGCTGTGGCTGGGATCGCGATTTCGGGTGCCGCTTTCGGCCAATCCGTGGGCGCTGACGTGACCCACCAGGACATCCAGGACGTCGTCAACTACGGCGCCGTCGGCGGTGTGCGTGGGTACGCGCTGGGCTCTTACACCTGCAACCTCGGCAACGTAACGCTCCAGTGGGTGAACAACGGCACCCCGGCCCTCGCGATGAACGCGTATCGCCTGCACAACGGCCGCATGACCCAGATCGGTCAGAGCTGGGCGAAGATGGCGTGCTGCGCCGCGAGCGGCACGGGCTGCGGGCTCACCTGCAACTCGGGCGCTCCGGGCACTGGCCTCAAGCCCGGATGCCGCGACATCTACTCGGGCGGTTGGAACGGCGGACAGAGCCGCCTTGCGCCGCGTTCCTCGATCAACGGGTGGACGGGGACGGAGACGTTTAACGGCGGGACGTCGGGTACGGTGATCGACAAGCGCCTCCAGATCACCCAGACCGATCTCACCGCCGCCAACTTCCCCGGCGCGGCGTACTTCGTCGAGGGTGTCTACGCCGCGTCTGACGACGCCGCGGCGGGCAACTGGGCGAACAACGCGACCTACAAGCGGGTGACGGTCGATGCGGCGTTCAACATGACTCCGGTGGCGAACTCCCAGCAGATGGGCGTGCCGGCGATTCAGGCTTGGCGTACGCACGGTCTGGGCGCGAACCAGATCGATACCCGCGTTGAGGTCGGCACGATCAACGTTCCCGGCGAGGGTCGCTTCTACGTCGCGAACAAGGTCACCGATCTTGGCGGCGGGCTGTGGCAGTACGACTACGCGATCTTCAACCTGAACTCTGATCGCGCGGGCTACGCCTTCGAGGTCCCGGTTCCGAGCGGTGCCACGGTGACCAACATCGGATTCAGCGACGTGAACTACCACTCCGGCGAGCCCTACTCCAACACGGACTGGACCTCGGCGCGGACCGCGGGCAGCGTCCGGTGGAACTCCACGCAGACGTTCGCCCAGAACGCGAACGCCAACGCCCTTCGCTGGGGCACCATGTACAACTTCTGGTTTACCACCAACGTGCCCCCGCGGGCCTCTACCGGCACCCTCGAACTCTTCAAGACCGGTACGCCCGGTTCCATCAGCCCCGCGATCCGCGTCCCCGGCTGCCCCGCCGACATCAACCGCGACGGCGCGGTCGACGGTGACGACGTGATCGAGTTCTTCCGCGAGTGGGACGCGAACGCTTCGGGCGGCGACTTCAACGGCGACAGCGCGGTCGACGGCGACGACGTGATCGGCTTCTTCAGCGCTTGGGACAGCAACTGCTGAGTCGGGGCTGAAACACCTTTGATCAAAGAGAGAACCCGGAGCGCAAGCTCCGGGTTTTTCAATAGTGGCAGCGGGCTCCGCCCGCTGGGTCTCCATGAGCGGTCCCCGCTCATGCCGCGCACCCATCCGGTGCCACGACAACCCGCCGCGGGTTGTCGTGGGAACTGATTGCGCGCTGT